>JAQUOO010000045.1 GCA_028717055.1 Candidatus Omnitrophota bacterium
TGGGATTCCTGATTTCATTTACCTGCAATGTAACGTATAAGAAGGCCGAAAATTTAAGAGATATAATCAGGGCGACTCCTTCGAACAGCATATTATTGGAAACCGACGCGCCTTATTTGTCCCCTGAGGGGTTTCGGGGAAAAAGAAATGAGCCGGCCCAGGTGCGCCTGCTCGCGGAGTTCGTCGCCAGGCTTAAGGGGATGAAATTGGAAGAGATTGCCAAAGTTACAACGGAAAACTCAAGAAGATTTTTTAATTTCTAGATGGAATCCCGGGTAAGTATTATAAAATGCGCTAATTATGGCCAAGGCCTGGTTGAGGCTTCAGTCAGGAAGGCGATAAATTTAATCGGAGGAGTGGAGCGTTACATTAAACCAGGTTCCCGGGTTTTGGTTAAGCCGAATATCCTGATGGCTAAGGAGCCGGAATGCGGAATCGACACCCATCCGGAAGTCGTGCGTGCGGTAATCCGGGTCTTGCAGGATAATAATTGCCATATTTTTGTGGGTGACGGACCGAGCGTCTGGGGAAACGAAATCGAAAACGTGGATGAGGTTTATCGCAGGTCCGGGATTGCCGGGGTATGCCACGATGAAAGAGTAGAGCTGGTCAGATTTGACAAGAGAAGGATGCGCGAGAAATTTCCGCTAACCACCTGGCTTGACCATTGCGATTATTTGGTCAGTATCCCCAAGTTTAAAACCCACGGGCTTACCGTATTAACCGGAGCGATCAAGAACCTTTTTGGCTTGGTCTCCGGGACATTCAAGACCGAATTGCACAAGAATTATTTTCAGAGAGAAGATTTTGCGGATATTCTGGTTGATATTTACGCCGAAACCATGCCGGCTTTAACTATTATCGATGGAATTATTGCCATGGAAGGCGATGGCCCGGCAACCAGCGGTAAATTGCGCGATTTAGGATTATTACTTGCGGGCAACGATTGTGTTGCGCTGGACAGCGTTATGGCCAAGATAATGGGTTTAGAGCCGTTGGACATTCTTGCTACAAAGAAAGCAGCGAAAAGAGGTTTAGGGAAAGCGGATTTTAATTCTATAAAAATATCCGGAGAAAAATTAGAAGATTTAAAAGTCAACCCATTTTTATTGCCTTCTTCATCAAGCTTGTCAAAAAATCTGCCCAGGCCGGTAGTTAACCTGGCTAAAAAATTGATTAGATATGTTCCTTATTCGGTGAGAGAAAATTGCACGCGATGCTCGGCTTGTGTTAAAATATGCCCAAACCATTGCATAAACATGAAAGGCCAAGGCATTGTCTTTGATTACCGGAAGTGCATTTCCTGTTTTTGTTGCCAGGAAACCTGTCCTTCAAAAGCTATCAGCGTGAAAAAGAGTTTATTGGCTAAAATGATCGGATTGTAATTCGATTTTAATGTATTTATATCGTAGGGGAGGTTTAAACCTCTCCTACGGTTGGGAATTAATCTATGATTATTAATACGATTGAATGGAAGAATAATAAGATCAGATTGATCGACCAGACTAAGCTTCCGCTTAAGCTCGAATATCTAGAAATTGATAAACTTGAAGACCTGTGGGAAGCAATCAAGCTTTTAAAAGTCCGCGGAGCTCCGGCTCTGGGAGCGGCAGCGGCGCTGGGGATTTATCTCGGCGTAAAAGACGCAAATCCAGAGGAATTCTTTAGCAGGTTAGATAAAACAGCTGAATATCTTGCCAGTTCGCGGCCGACAGCCAGAAACCTTTTTTGGGGAATAGAAAAGATGCGTTCTGCTGCTTTGAATAATAAGGATAAAAGCTTGGCCATGCTTAAGAAATTGTTACTTGCAGAGGCGAATAAGATAATTAAAGGCGATAAAGAAAGTTGCCGGGCGCTGGGAAGTTTTGGCAGCAGCCTGATCGAAGACGGCGATACCATTTTAACTGTTTGTAACGCCGGAATCCTGGCAACGATTGATTACGGCACAGCTTTGGGAGTGATTTACCGCGCTCAGGAAGAAGGTAAAAAAGTAAGGGTTTTTTCCTGTGAAACCAGGCCGCTTCTTCAGGGGTCGCGGCTTACTGCCTGGGAACTGGACAAGAAAGGTGTTGATGTAACTGTGATTTGTGATAATACTCCAGCTTCGCTTATGCAGCAAGGCAGAATTAGCAAGGTAATCGCCGGAGCAGACAGGATCGCGGCAAACGGCGATAGCGCGAATAAAATAGGCACACATACTTTGGCAGTCTTAAGCAAATATCATAATATCCCATTTTATATCGCAGCCCCTGTTTCAACATTTGATTTGAAAACAAAAACAGGCAAGGATATCCCGATTGAAGAACGCAGTCGTTTGGAGGTTACCCGGATTCTATTCAACAAGCAGGTGGCTCCTTCCGGTGTGAAAGTTTTTAACCCTGCTTTTGACGTGACTCCGCATAATCTGATTAGCGCGATTATTACGGATAAAGGAGTTATTAGAGAACCGTATATTAGGAATATACGTAGGTTAATCGTAAATGACAAAACCCAAAATGACAAATAACCAAATCCCAAATCCGAATGAAACCCCAATAATCCAATGTTTTAAATTGGAACTTGGGATTTGGAAATTCATTCGTCATTGGAGCTTGGAATTGGGGTTTAATCAATGCTAAATGCTTATTAAAAAACTGGGTGAATTTGGGTTAATTGAAAGATTTAAGAAGTCAATCAAAACAGATCTTTCGGTAATTAAGGGGAGCGGGGATGATTGCGCTGTCTTGAAGCTGGATAAGTCAAATTATCAGCTTTTTACCTGCGATATGCTGGTTGAAGACGTTGATTTTACACTCAAGGATAATCCTTATTTGGTGGGCAGAAAGGCAGTTGCTGTCTCCATTAGCGACATAGCCAGCTGTTCCGGAGAGCCCCGTTATTGCGTTATTTCTTTAGGCCTGCCGAAAAATACAAAGATAGGATTTTTGGATAAGCTTTTTGAGGGGATGTCGGATATCTGCAGGGAATATAAAGTAAATATCGTAGGAGGAGATTTAAGCGGCAATAACAGGATTGTTATTGATGTAAGCATGCTTGGCGTAGTCGAGAAGAAGCATCTTACTTTAAGAAGCGGAGCCAAGCCCGGAGACATAATCTTTGTTACCGGTTCTTTCGGGGGATCCCTTGCAGGAAAACATTTGAAATTCACGCCTCGATTGAAAGAAGCCAGGAATTTGGCCAGAGGTTTTAGAATTAATGCCATGATTGATGTGTCTGATGGCTTAACCCAGGATTTAAGCCATATATTGAAACAAAGCAAAGTCGGCGCCGTGATTTATGAAGACTTGATTCCTAAAAGCAAGGAAGCGGTTGGCTTAAATGATGTTTTAAGCAGCGGGGAAGAATTTGAACTTCTTTTTACAATTAGCCGGCCGCAAGCCAGGAAATTGTTTAAAAACCCCGAGTATAAACCAATCGGGGAGATAATGAAAATTGGTTACGGTTTTAAACTAGTAAACAGCAATGGCCGGGAAATAAATATCCGGCCCAAAGGTTTTACTCATTTTTAAATGAAAGTCATTACTGAATCAGCCAGGGAAACTTTACGCTTGGGCGCGTTTTTATCGAAACACCTTAGGCCGGGGGATATAATTTGCTTAAAAGGGAATCTCGGCTCGGGAAAGACAACTTTGACCAAGGGCATCGCCGGCGGGCTTGGAGTCGACAGGGTTAAGGTGACAAGCCCTTCGTTTATTATTATGCGCCAGCATCTGGAGGGCAGGGTTCCTTTATTCCATTTCGACCTTTACCGCCTAAAAGAAGTCGGCCATATAGCCGCGCTTGGTTACGAAGGGTATTTTTATGCTGAAGGGATTTCGGTTATCGAGTGGGCCCAGAATCTAGATTGTCTTATGCCTAAAGAGCATCTTATGATAGAATTATCTTATGGATCGAAGGATAAAAGGATTATTAGGATTACTGCGGCAGGAATACGATATAAAGAATTGCTTAGAGAAATGAAGGCAGGCAGCGTAATGCGCAAGAGGGAGTCAGAGTGAAGATACTGGCTATTGACACGTCAACCAGATTTTTATCTTTAGGCATCTACGATGATGCCAAGATTTATGAATATAACCTGGAGGTGGGTTCAAAGTTATCCTCGCTTTTAGCTGTAATCATCAGGAAGGCTCTGAGTGCTCTGGATTTGGAAGCCGCCGAATTGGATTATCTTGCCTGCGGCCTGGGCCCGGGTTCTTTTACCGGATTGCGCGTAGGGTTAAGCATGATGAAGGGGTTGAGCTGGTCGTTGAGTAAACCGCTTATTGGAGTTTCGACTTTGGATATTTTGGCTATGAATTCCGGAGCGTATCCGGATAAATTGATTATTCCTGTAGTTGATGCCAAAAGAAACCTTATCTATTCCTGTTTTTACCGGAGTTCCGGAACAAGGCTAAAAAAAGTATCCCCGTATATGCTTGTTTCGCAAGATGAGTTATTGCGGAAGATAAAATCTCCGTGCGTAATGCTGGGAGATGCTTTGGAGCTGTATAAAAATGGCATAATAAGAAACCTGCCCGGAACTATTTTGCTGGATAAAGACTTCTGGTATCCCAAGGCTCGCAATATAATCGAGCTTTCTTTGGGCCGTATCAAGAAGAAGAAATTTGAAGATGTTTTGAAAGTAAACCCGTTTTATATTTATCCCAAAGAGTGCCAGATTAAGTAATGACAAATGACAAAATCCCTGCCTGTTCGGCAGGAAGGCAAAGCTTAAAAAATGGCCAATCACCAAATCCCAATGTCGAATGAAACCCCAATGGTTAAATGCCCAAAATTGGGGCTTGGAATTTGGATCTTCATTCGTCATTGTAAGCTTGGATCTTGGGATTTAATCTAAGGGGATTGTTTCTGAATTAAAAATGATTACTGACCATAAACATGTAGGCTATAGGCCAACGTGGGCGGAAATTAATTTAGACAATCTGGAGCATAATTTTCTTCAGATCAAAAAGCGGGTAAGCGGCAAGACAAGTATTCTGGTTACAGTCAAGGCCGATGCTTATGGCCATGGCTTGGTTCCTGTTTCCCGGAGATTAGAAGAAAGCGGCGCGGATTTCTTAGGAGTGGCTTCTATAGATGAGGGCATAAAACTCCGGGAGGCGGGGATAAAGGTCCCCATACTGATACTGGGATTAATACTGAAGAATGATATCTCTCCTTTGTTTGAATACGGGCTTACTCCTTCTGTTTGCGAGGAAAAGTTGGCCGGGGCGTTAAATAGCAAGGCAGCCAAGCTGGGGAAAAAAATAAATGTGCATATTAAAGTAGATACCGGTATGGGGCGTATCGGGGTAGCCCATTATGACGCGCATCTGCTGGTGAAAAAAATCCACAGCTTCAGGCATTTGGGTGTAGAAGGGCTCTTTACGCATTTCGCTTTTGCGGATATGAACCGGAAATTTACTTTCTATCAAATAGATTTATTCGATAAGCTGCTTAGGGATTTAAAAAAAGACGGAATTGCCATTCCTCTGGTGCATGCGGCCAACAGTATGGGGTTACTTGATTACAAAAACAGCCATTTTAATATGGTCAGGCCAGGATTGGTAATTTATGGCCTCCACCCGAAAGAAAATATAAGAATTAACCTTAAGCCTGTTCTGAAGCTGAAGACCAGAATCGTTTTTGTTAAAAATGTTCCTGCCGGCTCCGGCATAAGCTACGGGCATAAATATATCACCAGGAAATCCACCAAAATCGCTACTTTACCGATTGGTTATGGCGATGGCTATCCGCGCAACCTTTCCAACAGGGCCCCTGTTTTGATAAGAGGCAGGAAATTCAAGATTTGCGGCAGTATTTGCATGGACCAGATAATGGTGGATGTGGGTAGCGCAGAGGTAAGGGTGGGGGATGAAGCGGTGTTGATCGGCCCTCAGGGGAATTCCAGGATTACCGCCGAAGAGTTAGCCGAACTTTCCAACACTATTTCCTATGAAATAGTCTGTGGCCTAGGCAGCCGTATCCCGAGAATATTAAATAATTCTTAGGGAAGCCGTCTGATAAAGGATATACTGAAAGTCAGCGCGATTATATGGGCTAGTGAAGCGGCCAAAAACGGAGGAAGGAATCCTCCTTTTCCGATAGCAACGCATACCGCATCAAGTATATAGTAGATGAATCCTACCATAATCGAAATTCCAATAGAAGAAAGGCCGGAGGCGCGCTTTTGCATTATTAACGAAAAAGGTATTCCCAGCAGGATTATGATAAGGCTGGTAAATGGCGCTGTAAATTTTTGATACAGGTCGACTTTTAAGTTACGGATAACCGTGGTTGCTCCGCTGCGGGACATCTTCCAGATATAATTATCCAGTTGGGATATAGTCATGAATTCCGGTTTTTGTCTTTGGGCCAGGAAATCGTTGGGTGTTTCCGGGATGGTCATTATTTCTTCTTCCAGATACAATGGCTCATCGATAATCTGTCCATTGTGGTCGAAATTATAAGTAATGGACTGGTAGAATTTCCAGATTCCGTCCTCGTATACCCCTTTGTTTGCCACGATTTTCCGGGTTAAGTTCTGGCTTTCATCCTGTTCAAGAATAATTATTCCTTCCATGATTTTTGTCGAGGGATAGAATCTATTGATGAAAAATAACCTATTTTTCAATCCATACATGGAAAGGTTAACAAGCGATTCGGTTTTTTTCTCCTTTCTTTCCGTTTTTCTTTCCTCCATTTTTGCCTGTATTTGCTTGATGGATATTGTGGCCCGGGGAGAGACGCGGTCGGAAATCCAGAGAATAGATAAGCTTATCAGAAGCCCGAAAATTATAGCGGTTTTGGAAATATAAAAGATACTTAAGCCCGAAGCGCGCATAGCTATGATTTCGTTATTGTGGTTAAGTTTGCTAAAGGTGTATAAGGTGCTTAGAAGGCAGGAGAAGGGGGCTACTTGGGTGAACATCATAGGCAGATTAGTCAGGTAATACTGGATTAGAAGCGTATAAGGTATTTGGAGCTTGAGTATATCCTCGAGGCGTGAAAGAACGTCGATTATTACGTACATAAAGAGAAAAATGAATATGCACGAAATAAAGATAGAGATTATAGATTTTAATATATATTTGTCTAGGATGCGCATAATCTGTAGGTCAATACCGCGCCAAGGGAGCCGAATATGATATTAGGTATCCACATGGCTAGAACAGGGTTAATTACGCCTTCCATTCCCAAAGATTCACAGCCGATAAGCAAGGGATAATAGACTACGATGATCAGGATTGCGATACCGATATTGATGGATTTCTCCCTGCGCCGGGTAATTATGGCAAGCGGCGCTCCCATCAGGACGAAAATCAGGCAGGAGAAAGCCAGAGTCAGTTTTTCATGGATTTCCACAAGCAGCGGCCCGGGGTTTATGTTTTTACTCTTCAATTTCTTTATTTGATTTCCCAGCTCCTGTATAGTCATTTCCTTTTCTTTTTTCTCGATTTTTCTACCGGCTTTTTGGGAATCGGCCGGGTTTAAATTCATAAAATAGGTTTTAAAGTTAAGCTTATAAAAGTTGGTGGGGTTATTCGGGTCAGGTTCATCGCTTGTCCCGTCCATAAGCTTTAATTTAACCGTGTTTTTTTCAGGGACGGTTATGAATTCTCCGCTTTTTGCGACTATAGTCCGCGTGGGTTTATCGTCATCCTGGGGTTCATATATGCGTATGTTAAGCAGGCGGTTATGTTTTTGGTCTACCTTGTAGATAAATAGTATATATTTCTCAAAGGAGTTGATAAATACTCCTTCTTCAAAAGCGGCAGTGGGATTTTTTATGCCGATTTGGATCAGGGTCTTACGGTATTCATAATGGGCGTAGGAGGCGGCGCGGTCGTTAAACAGAACAAGGCCCAAAGTTAAAATAAGGCTTAGGGTTATAAGGGGGAGTATGAGCTTAAAAAGGTTTATTCCGCTGGCTCTTATGGCGATTATTTCATTATCACTGGATAATCTTCCCAAAGACATTAGTGTCGCCACAAGTATTGAAATCGGGAGGGCATAGGTGATCATGTAAGGAGTCATCAATAGGAATAATTTAAAGATACTGAAGATATCCACTCCCTTGTTAATGACCAGGTCGGCAATTTTCTTCAGGTTACCGACGATAATCATAACAAAGCTCAATAAGCCTAAAGTTAAGAGGAACGGGCCGATAAATTCTTTCAGCAGATAGTTGCGCAGGATTCTCATTTTTTAATTCGCCAGCGTTAAAACAAATACTATGTTTGCCCCCGAGTCCTTTAAGGCCAGGGCCGCTTCGGAAGAAGTTGCTCCGGTTGTCAGGACGTCGTCTACCAAGAGCACATTTTTATTCCTTAAGTCGCGATTCCCGGGAACGGAAAAGCTGTCTTTGACATTGGAGAAACGGTTATCCGCCGGTAGTTCCGCTTGGGTTTTGGTAAACCGGTGGCGGATGAGCCAGCCGGAAGCCAAATCTATCCCGAATTCAGACGCGATATATTTGCTAAAGATTTCAGCCTGATTAAATTCCCTTTCGCGCAGGCGAGTAGCATGAAGCGGCATAGGTATTATCATGTCAAGATAATCGATTGGAAGACCGTATTCTTTGATGAATTCTATCATTATTCCGCTTAGGGGTTTGCCGAGGTGATCTTTGTTTCTATATTTGAATTCGTGGATCAGTTTTTTAATCACGCCTTCATACAAGCAAGGGCTAAAGGCTCGGTCAAAATGCAGCCTTTTTCTTAGGCAACCCGGGCAAATGTTTTTATTCAGATTTTGCTTTTCAAGGTGCCTGCCGCATGCCTGGCAAAAAGGAGGCATATTTCTTTTGATTTTGGCCCGGCAAGGCTGGCAAATATAATTTTCATTGTCCGGCGTGTAAAGCTTGTTTTTGCAGCTTAGGCATATTTTCGGGAAAACGAAATCAACTATCCCCTGCATAAGACGGCGCAACATGAAGATATGATAACAGCTAATACCTTAAAAGTCAAAAGTTAAAAGCAAAAAGGCAAAACCACAAGCTAAAAGTTAAGACTTTAATTACAGATGACAAAATTCCCGTCTGCCTGCCGGCAAAGCTTAAAAAAATGGCCAATCACCAAATCCCAATGTCGAATGAAACCCCAATGGTTAAATGCCCAAAATTGGGACTTGGAATTTGTAACTTTATTCGTCATTGGGGCTTGGAAATTGGGATTTAATCTAGGGAGATTGTTTTTTGAATCTTTGTTCCCGGAAGCCTCTGTTTTAAAGTTGGATTTTTTAATTTAAAGCATGACACTATAATAAATCTTGCTGACTTTTAAGCCCGCTATTTGACAAAAAAGCAGAGCTTTTAGTAACCTAAGTTGTTCGCTCAAGAACAACAAAAAGGAGGTTACTGATGGAAACGCTCTGCTTT
>JAQUOO010000046.1 GCA_028717055.1 Candidatus Omnitrophota bacterium
AACCGATATATCAAAGGCTCATGAGCTTAAAGTTGAACTCGACAAGTGGAATATCTATAAAGAATACGAGGACAGATTTTTGGATCTATTCAAGAAGACCGGTGAAAAAAACAACTAGAATATTATTGGGGCATGGCAGCGGCGGAAGGCTCACCCATGATTTTATTAATCAAGTGCTGCTTGAAAGATTAAAGAATCCAATTCTAGGGAAATTGGCTGATAGCGCGGTTATAGATTACAAAGAACAAGTTGCTTTTACTACAGATTCTTTTGTGGTGAGCCCCTTATTTTTCCCCGGAGGGGACATCGGCAAGCTCTCGGTATCCGGCACAGTTAATGATTTGGTTATGCTGGGGGCTGTTCCGGAGTATCTTTCTTTAGCCTTGATTGTAGAAGAGGGGTTAGAACAGAAAATCCTTGAGAAAATAGTTTGTTCGATAGCTATTCAGGCCAAGAATTCAAGGGTGCAAGTTGTTACCGGAGACACAAAAGTCGTAGAAAGACTGGCCGCCGATAAATTGTTTATTAACACTTCGGGCTTAGGCAGGCTAATTCCCTCGAGAATGTTGTCATTGAAGAATGTTCTGCCCGGTGATAAAATTATCATCACCGGGAACATCGCCGAACATGGTTTGAGTATTCTTGCCAAAAGAAAAGGGTTGGGTTTAAACTTTAATATTAAAAGCGATTGCGCAAGCCTCAACGGATTGATCATCCCTCTTTTAAGGGCTACTCGGGCAATAAAATTTATGCGCGACCCGACCCGAGGAGGAATAGCGACAACTTTAAATGAGATCTCCGAAGGTTCCGGATTAGGAATCATTGTCGAGGAGAAAGATATTCCGATGTCTCCAAAGGTTAGGGCTGCTTCGGAATTATTGGGCATAGATCCCCTTTATGTCGCTAATGAAGGAAAGGCCTTGTTGGTCGTAGAGCCTAAAGAAGCGCAAAGAATCGTGACTGTTCTCAGAAAAAATCCCTTAGGTCGTAACGCTAAAATTATCGGAACAGTTGAAAAGACGCCGCAGAGCAGGGTTGTGTTACGTACCGCTTTTAATACCGAGCGTATTCTGGATATGTTAACTTCTGATCCATTACCGAGGATATGTTAAATGAAATCATCAAGATATATGAAGCGTTTTTACCGTGATTGGGCCAGGGCCAAGGACCTTTATCCTTTGCACATAGTCGCAAAAGAAACCGATCTGCAGATTTTTACCAATAAGCCAGTAGACTCGAGATTCGTTGAAGAAAAGATCCGCAATTATCGTTGGGAAATAGAGAACTATATAAATAAAGATCATCGTTTCCTCACTGCTTTAAAACCGATTCCAGTCGAGCTTGGCGCCGCTCTCATTGTAAAGGATATGGCAGAGCAGGCCAAGAGGGCGAATACCGGACCGATGAGTACAGTTGCCGGAGCAATAGCCGGAGTTTTAGGCAAGGATTTGCTCAAGGCCGGTTACAAAGAAGTTATTGTTGAAAATGGCGGAGACATTTTTTTAAAATCCCGTAAAGTGCGCAAAGTCGGGGTATATGTGGGCCGCTCGAAAATGTGGAATAAATTGCAATTGGAGATAAAACCCAAAGATACGCCGTTAGGAATCTGCACTTCTTCAGGGACGCTGGGGCATTCTTTAAGTTTTGGCTGCGCGGATAGCGTAGTGATTATTTCAAAGAGCGTTAGCCTGGCAGACAGTGTAGCTACTGCTACAGCCAATCGCATTAATTCCAAAGAAGACTTGCAGCGGGCGCTTGATTTTGCCCGTTCCATCAAAGGTATCCTAGGGGTAGTCATTATCTTAAAAAATAATTTAATTACTTGGGGCAAGGTAGAATTTGTTCGTTGAATTTTCTTGACAATCACAGCTGATTGTGATAAAAAATCACTATAGATACAATACTTAGCGTAATTTTTCAGGAGGCATTAAACTTAAATTGAAAAAATAGGCGTAACGAAAAGGGCTCTTTGGGCAGGATGAAGAGCCCTTTTTTGTAGTAAAAGAAATCTCATCACAAAATCAAGCAGCGGGGACTAAAAAGGGATCTCTAAAACAATGAGAACAGTCGGGTTAACCTACGATTTAAAGACAGATTATCAATTCAAAGAAGGCGATCCTCTTGATGCCAATGCTGAATTCGATCATCCATCGACTATTGATGTTATTGCCTGCGCAATCGAAGCAAACGGTTTTAAGGTAGAAAGGATCGGTAACGCCGGGAACCTTCTTGAAAAATTAGCTTCTTTAAAGGTGGATATTGTTTTTAATATCTCCGAAGGATTAACCGGAAGAAACCGTGAATCCCAAGTACCCATATTACTTGAGATGGCCGGAATTCCTTTTGTTGGCTCAGACGCTCTTACTCTCGGGCTTACTTTAGATAAGGTTATGGCCAAAAAGATTTTTATCGCTGAGAAAATACCCACTCCGAAATTTATTGAAACAAGCTCAGTGGAAGAATTAGCAAATACCAATCATTACAAGTTTCCTTTAATCGTAAAGCCGCGCTTTGAGGGTTCTTCCAAAGGCTTAAGCGAAAGTTCCCGGGTTGAAAATAGAGATGACCTGCTTAAGCAGGTCGAATATATTGTTAATGCTTATAAACAACCAGTGCTGGTTGAAGAGTTTATATCCGGTCAGGAATTTACCGTGGCTTTGGTCGGAAACGATCCTGCGGAAGTCCAGCCGATTGTTCAAATTAAAATCGACGGGAAACTAAAATTAAACGACAGGTTTTATACCTTTGCCCGTATTACTTCCGATAGGTTGGAATATATTTGCCCGGCAAAAATTCCGCAAGAATTAAAGAAGAAAATCGATGATCTGGCCTTAAGGACTTATAAAGCGGTAGATTGCCGTGATTTCGGACGGGTTGATTTCCGGGTTGACAATGATGGCAAGCCTTATGTCTTAGAGATAAACCCTTTGCCTTCCCTGTCTACCGAAGACGTATTTATGCTTTTAGCCAAGAATACAGGTATTACTTATGAGCAGATGATTGGCAAAATCTTAAATAGCGCAATTAAAAGGCATAATCTTGACTAGATGAAGATTGCCCTAACGTATAATTTAAAAAAGAAAGATACGACAAAACCCGCGGATTATTTTTCGGAGTGCGACTCTGAAGATACCATTAACGCCATCACCGGGGCTATCCGCAGAAAAGGTCATAATGTCGAGGCAATCGATGTAGAATATCCCAAGTTATTCTCTTATTTTAGGAAAAATTCGGTAGATATGGTTTTTAATATTGCCGAAGGCAGGTCAGGTAAGTTTCGCGAATCGGAAGTTCCGGCGATATTAGATTACCTGAAAATCCCTTACACAGGTTCAGATACATTCTCTCTCGCCCTGGCTTTGAATAAGGCCCTTACCAAGAAGATTTTAAAAGCCGAAAATATCCCGACTCCGAATTTCCAGGTTTTTATTAAAGGAACGGAAGAGTTGAATCCGGATTTAAGATTTCCTTTGATCGTAAAGCCAAATTGCGAAGGTTCGGCTAAAGGGATTAGCAAGCTCAATGTGGTTAATAACGCGGAGGATTTATTCAAGCGGGTTAAAGATATCCTTAGCGTATATAAACAGGAAGCCCTGGTGGAAGAGTTCATCGAAGGCAAAGAGCTTACCGTAGGGATTTTGGAAAACGGCAAGACCCGTGTCCTGCCGATCTTAGAAATTGATTTCTCCGGCTGCAAGAATAGCGGAGAATATTTTTATTCCTGGAAGATGAAAGAATACCAAGGAAATAAAGAGTTGGGGTTGGTGCCGACTTTTCACTGTCCGGCGCGCCTGGATCCGGAAATCGAAAAAGCAGTTAAGGATGTCGCGCTCAGGACGCATCGCGCAGTCGGTTGCTTGGATATTTCGCGTACCGATATACGTTTGGATAAATTCAATGTGCCTTATGTCCTGGAAATCAATCCTCTCCCGGGCCTGGATCCAAAGGAATCGAATTTTCCGATTATGGCGTATGCCGCAGGAATGAAATACGAAGATCTTATTGAGGCAATAATCCTAAGCGCCTCAGAAAGGAAAGGCTTAAATTGAGCAGCGTTCAGGCAATTGAAAATCAAAAATTGCAGCAGGAAAACGCTAATGTTGTACGCACAAGCAGAAAGCCCCGGGACTACCAGCAGATAGGTATTTATAAGGACATTAACCCTTTGGACTGGGAAGATTGGCATTGGCAGATCAAGAACAGGATTTGCACCAAAGATGTTCTGGCGCAGATAATCAGTTTGACTCCCGACGAGGAAAAGGGGATTGATAAAGCCAAGGGCCGTTTATCCATGGCTATAACTCCTTACTGGGGTTCTCTTCTTGACCAGGAAGACGCTAATTGTCCGATTAGGCGTCAATCTGTTCCGGTAATCCAGGAATCCATGGTTACTCCGCATGAAATGACTGATCCTTGCGCCGAAGACAGAGATTCTCCGGCTCCGCATTTGGTGCACCGCTATCCAGATAGGGTTCTACTATTGGCGACTGATCATTGCGCCATGTATTGCCGGCATTGTACGCGTAGGCGTTTGGTTGGCGATCATGAGGCTAAAGATGCAAATTCTGCGGATAGGTTTGACGCAGCTATCGAATACATAAAAGCTAACCGTAAAATAAGAGATGTGTTGATATCCGGAGGCGATCCGTTAATTCTGGAAGACGAAGAATTGGAGAGGTTGCTGCAAAAGATCCGTTCCATATCGCACGTGGAATTTTTAAGGATCGGCACGCGTATTCCGGTTACCCTTCCTCAGCGCATTACGGAAAATCTGGTGAACATGCTTAAAAAATATTCGCCGATCTGGATGAGCATACATTTCAATCATCCCAAAGAGATTACCAAACGCTGCAAGATTGCCTGCGATATGCTTTCTGAGGCCGGTGTTCCTTTAGGCAGCCAGACAGTATTGCTTAAGGGTGTTAATGACCGGCCATTTATCATGAAAAAACTGGTTCATGAATTGCTGCAGGCAAGAGTAAGGCCATATTATATTTATCAGTGTGATCCGGTGCGCGGTACGCAGCATTTCCGGACTCCTGTAGCTGCCGGGATAAATATCATGGAGAAATTGCGCGGACATACTTCCGGATACGCTGTCCCTACCTATGTTATTGATGGTCCTGGCGGAGGCGGAAAGATTCCCGTGGGGCCGAATTATATTCTTTCACAGGCTAAAGGAAAATACGTCCTGCGTAATTATAAGGGCAAGATTTACACCTACCTAGAATAATTCTTCAATTAACTCATATACGCCTAGTAGGTGTACTTGGGATTAGTGCAGATAGGGTAAATACGGTAAATGGACGCTAAGAATAAACGCAATTTTATTCTTTTGGGTCATGCCCAATCAGGCAAAACCAGCCTCGCCGAAAGCATACTTTATTTCTCCAAAGCTACTACCCGTAAAGGTAAAATCGAAGATGGTTCGACTGCTAGCGATTATAGCTTTGATGAAATCGATAAAAAACATTCCATAAATTTAAGTTTGCTCTTTTGTGATTATCAAGGCGCGCGTTTTCAGATACTGGATACCCCTGGATACGCGGATTTCTCCGGAGAGGTTATCTGTGGAATCCGGGCGGTAGATAGCGCGGTCATCGTAGTGGATAGCGCAAGCGGTGTGCAGGTAGGTACGCAGCGTGGCTGGGAAATGTGCGAAGAAGCCAATATCCCTTGTATGATTTTCATTAACAAGATGGATAAAGAAGGGGCGGATGTCAATAAAATTTTAGCGGATTTAAAGTCCAATCTTTCTAAAAACTGCGTTATAATCCAGTCTTTGGAAGATCCCCTTCTGGTGGAAGCGATTGCCGAAAGCGATGACAGCTTACTGGAAAAATATCTGGCTACTTTGCGCCTATCGCAGGAAGAGATTAAGAGTGGTTTAGCTCAGGCTGTAAATAAGCGCAAAATTTTTCCGGTTTTGGCAGGTTCGGCGCTTGCCGATAAAGGAATCAAGGATTTACTGGATGATATTCTGCAGTATCTGCCCAGTCCTTTGGAAAGAAACCCGGTTAAGGCGTTTAATCCTTTAAAACCCGAAGAAACTAAAGAGGTGGTTTTAAAAGAGGATGCTCCGTTTTCCGCCCTTGTTTTTAAAAACATCTCAGATCCTTTCGTTGGCCAGCTTACTTTGCTACGGGTTTTCTCGGGAAAGCTTTTAAGCGATACCGGGTTTTATAACATAAGCCGGAACTCAAAGGAAAGAATCGGTCCGATTTATATCTTACAGGGCAAAGAGCAGCGCCAGATTGAAGCTGCGGCTAGCGGCGATATTGTAGCTATCGCCAAATTGAAAGATACGGGTGCGGGGGATTCGCTTTCCAGAGACAAAGAGCAATTTTTATTCGAGCCGCTAGTTTTCCCGGAAGCGGCAATCTCCGCTTCGGTCAAGCCCAAGAGCCGCGAGGATGAGGAAAAAATATCCGATGCTTTGCATAAGCTGGCGGCCGAGGATCACACCTTTGGAGTAAGGCATGATCCGCAAACCAAAGAATTGGTTATTTCGGGGATGGGCGATTTGCATTTGTCGGTAATGGTTGCCCGGATGAGAAAAAGGTTTAATGTTGCAGTTGATTTAGGGACCCCGAAAGTTTCCTATAAAGAAACGATTACAAAAAGTATAAAAGTCCAGGGGAAATTTAAACGTCAGTCCGGAGGCCGCGGCCAGTATGGCGATTGTTGGATTGAGGTTCAACCCTTAGGAAGAGGAAAAGGTTTTGAGTTCGTGGATAAGATATTTGGAGGCGCAATTCCGCGAAACTTTATTCCTTCCGTCGAAAAAGGCGTACGGCAAGCAGCATTGGAAGGAGCGGTCGCCGGGCATCCGATTGAAGATATCCGGGTAACCCTGGTTGACGGTTCTTACCATGAGGTCGACTCATCGGATATGGCTTTTCAAATTGCCGGAGCCATGGCTTTGCGTAAGGCGGTAATGGATGCCGGCCCGGTATTGTTGGAACCGATAATGGACATGGAAATAAATATCCCGGAAGATTGCCTGGGGGCCATTTCCGGAGATATCAATTCCAGGCGCGGCAGAGTTATGGGGATGGAAATTAAAGGTAAACAGCAGATTATCAAGGTTCAGGCTCCGCTGGCGGAAATGTTTAAATACGCCAATGACCTGCGTTCAATAACCGGAGGCCGCGGGACCTACACCATGCGATTTTCGCATTACGAGGAAGTGCCGCATAAAGTTGCCGGCCCGATTATCACTCAATATCAAGCCTCAAAAAAACAGGAAGAACAGTAAAATTTATGAAGATAAGCGTAATTGGTTTACCGGAGCTAAATCCCGGTAAGCATAATGTTAAAGATTCTCGTTTGGACGAAGTTGACAGCATAACCAAAGCTAAAAAGAAGACCTATGTCCAGGTTGAAGTTGTGGAAGAGGAAGGGGCAATTGACGCAGATGCAATTTTAGTAGTTAAAGATTCAGCGAGCGATCTTATCCTTAGGGATCTGGAATTTGTGGAAACGCGGCTTGCGCGTTCTACGGAAGAAGCGGAAAAAGCCTTGTTCAATAAACTAAAAACGGCTTTAGAAAAAGAGCAGTTTATATTTAACGCGGGGCTTGCGGAGACTGAAAAAAAGGAATTGATCAAATACGGTTTGCTTACCGCCAAACCGGTGATTATTGCCGAGGCTAAAGACCTGGAAGATAAGAATGCCCTTTTGCTAAAAGCATTAAAGGAGGGCGGGTATATCAGTTTTTTTACTACCGGAGAAAAAGATACCCGGGCTTGGCTTATTCGAAACGGCGCGAACGCCTGGGAGGCCTCCGGCGCGATACACTCGGATATCCAGCGAGGGTTTATTCGGGCTGAGATCATTGCTTTCAAGGATTTTATGGAGTGTGGCGGGGAAAATAGGGCCAAGCAAGCCGGAAAAATGCGCCTGGAGCCAAAAGAATATATAATGCAGGATTGTGATTTGGCAAATTTCAGGTTCAATAAATAGAAAGAGGTTAGTATGGTTAAGATCAGGCGGGCATTAATCAGCGTATCGGACAAGACAGGGATACTGGATTTGGCCCGGGAGCTGAATAAAGTTGGAGTAGAGATTATTTCTACCGGCGGTACGGCAAAATTACTCCGTGAAAATAATATTCCGGTAGTGGAGGTTTCGGAGTATACCGGTTTTCCGGAAATGCTCGACGGACGCGTCAAGACCTTGCATCCTAAGATTCACGCCGGGCTCCTTGCCGTAAGAGACAACCAGGAACATATGAAAATGCTGGAAAACCACGGCATTGGCTTGATAGATATGGTAGTGGTAAATCTCTATCCTTTCGAAAAGACAATACTTTCACCCGGTGTTTCCATCGAAGAGGTTATTGAAAATATCGATATCGGTGGGCCGTCGATGTTGCGCTCTGCCGCTAAAAATCACCGGTCGGTCGCGGTTATCTGTAATCCTGAGCGTTATCCGCAAATAGTTGAGGAATTAAAGAAGAACAAAGGCGCTTTGCCGGAGAGCTTGATGCGGGATTTAGGGATTGAGGTGTTTAACCGGACCTCTCAATACGACGCAGCGATATTTGAATACTTGAACAGATGGAATAACGGAGTTGACCACCAGGCTGTTACAGGATTTCCCAATACGCTTAATTTATCTTTTGAAAAAACTCAGGAACTGCGTTATGGAGAGAACCCGCATCAGAAAGCGGCATTTTATAAAGAAAAGGGGAAGACTAACGGAATTATTAATCTTAAACAATTACAGGGGAAAGAACTTTCATTTAACAATATTCTGGATTTAAATTCTGCTTTTGAACTGGTCCGGGAATTTCCGGGGCCGGCAGCGGTAATTGTTAAGCATAACAATCCTTGCGGCGTGGCCGAGGATAAGACGCTGGAAAGAGCCTTTTTATCCGCCTGGAAATGCGATAAGCTTTCGGCCTTTGGCGGGATCGTCGCCTTAAACCGGAAAATGGATTTAAAGACCGCGCTAGCTGTCGCCAAGAGCGGATTTCTGGAGTGTATTATTGCTCCGGGTTTTGAAGAAAAGGCTTTAGGCTTGTTCAAAGAGAAGAAGAATTTGCGCATTTTGGAATTTTGCGGTCTGGGGCCGATAAATGAACCGGATTTTAAACGGGTTAGCGGCGGATTATTGCTGCAGGACAAGGATTTAGTTACGCTGGATTTGAGCAATCTTAAAGTGGTTACTAAAAGAAAGCCGACTAAACAGCAGATGGAAAGCCTGATTTTTGGCTGGAAAGTAGCTAAACATGTAAAGTCGAATGCCATTGTTTTGGTTAAAGGGACCCGGACAGTTGGTATTGGCGCAGGACAAATGTCGCGGGTAGATTCCGTAATGATTG
>JAQUOO010000047.1 GCA_028717055.1 Candidatus Omnitrophota bacterium
GTCCGGATGGGTACCGATACCTCCCTGCGAATAAACGCTTGTTCCTTTTATCGCCGAATAAGGGAATATATGCACTCTTAATGGAACTATGCGATTTACCAAATCCAGCGTATTCTTAAAATGTTTTTCGCTTTCTCCCGGAAAACCGACAAGGCAATCGGTAGTAATGGCCACCTGCGGAATTCTAGCTTTAATCTTTTTAATCAGGTTAATATAAAATTTGCGCGAATATTTACGCCGCATTTTCCTCAGTATCTGGTCATCTCCACTTTGAATTGGAATATGCAGATGCCGGCAAAGCTTGTTTGATTCAGCTAGCTTGTCGATTAGCGCATCCGTAACATCTCCTGCCTCAATCGAACTTAATCTTATCCGCAGCAATCCTTCGATCTTTTCCAGCTCTTCGATAACCGCCACCAAATTTAAACCCTTGCTCGTTTCCATACTTAAATCTTTCCCATAAGACCCCAAACATATCCCGGTCAGGACTATTTCTTTAAACCCTTTCTTAACCAGAATCCCGGCTTCTTCAACTATATCCTCTAAAAGCCTGCTTCTTGACCTTCCGCGGACCAAAGGGACTTTACAATATGAGCAAAAATTATCACAACCATCCTGGATCTTCAGGAATGCCCGGGTATGCGAAGAGAAATCGCTTATCCCGTCACTAAAAAAACTCTTGCTGATAATCAATTCCACGCCCTTAATCCCGGATAACTCGCTGCTATCGTTCTTGACCATACAACCGGTAACTATCACTTTAGCCTTTGGATTTTCATTAATACAACGGCGGATTATCCCTCTGGATTTTTGATCGGCAGCAGCCGTAACAGTGCAGGTATTTATAAGATAAAAATCGGGCTTTCGCGATCCCCGCGCCTCTTTAAATCCACGCCCAAGGAAGCGCTCTCTTATGCTCTGGGTATCATACTGGTTCACCTTGCAGCCTAAAGTATGGAATTTAACGGTAGGCATATAATTTTATGAAGCCGGCTGCGGAAATCGCGGCAGTATCAACCCTTAAGACGCTCCTCCCCAGAGTAATCGGAATAAAACCTGCGGACAAAGCCAAATTAACTTCGTTCTCGGAAAAGTCGCCTTCAGGGCCAATCAAAACCAATATCCTGGGCGGCGATGCCCCGGGAGATCCCATATCCTCGCCGCTAAAGAATCTGTTCAGGGCACTTTTAAGACTTTGCCTGTCCCCCGATAAATGCGGAATCAGCTTCAAATTGAAGTCCGCTGTTTTATCAATAACCTCTCCAAATGAAGCAACCGGCTCAATTACCGGAAAATCATTTCTTTTGCACTGCTTAGCCGCGCAAAGCGCGATTTTCTTCCAGCGGACAAACCGGCCAGCCTCCTTCTGCCTGTCCAGCTTTACTATTACGCGCTCTGTCTTCAAAGGGATAATCCTGTTTACACCCAGCTGAACCAGCTTGTCAATAATATCGTCGATTTTAGCTTTCTTGGGAATCGCTACCGCTACAGTCAGCTCTATCTCCTGATTCCTGCCAACAGAAGGAGTTATATTCTTAATAACCAAATGGATATTATCGTCTATTCTGGAAATTTCACAAATATAGCTGTTCCCCGATTCATCGGATACTTCAATCTTCTTGCCTGCCTTCAGCCGGAGCACATTCTTTATGTGATGCACATCCTCTTTAACGGAAATAATGATTTTATCCGCTTCAATATCCGAATTCCTGCAAAAGAATTTATTCACTTACACTGCCCTCCCGATTAACTGCATACCCAGAAATACCATAATCAAACCGCAAATGATATTAAATATAACCGCATAATTTTTCTTAAGCGTATTCAAGAAACGGGGAAGTAATCCCGCCAGGACCGCTAAAATCAAAAGAGGAGAAACGATAGTCCCTAAACCGAAGGAAAAAGAATATGCCAAATTCTCAAAAGCGCTTTTTGCGGCCAAACCCGTAAAGGTAAACACGCTTATCAAAGGAGCACAAGGCAACAGGCCGGCAAATACCCCGAGGATAACCACGCTTTTCCTATCACGTTCAAGAAAACGCCTGCGCAGAAAAACGCAATGAGCCGAACTTGCGCCTTTACCTAAAGCCATCAGGATACCAAGCATAATAATAAACAATCCGGCTAGAAATAAGGAAATTTTAGAAAAATAACTTAATTGCCCCAAGATCAATCTTCCAAAGGTAAAAAATAAGAGCCCCAAAGCCAAATAAACAAAAACCCTGGAGACTGAAAACAATAGGTATGCTTTTATACTTTTAGAAACCCCTTTTCCTGTCCCAGCCACATATGTCAGGAATAATGGGCCGCAGCCAGCCAGGCATGGCCCGCAACCAAAAGATAAACCCAGTATAAATACGGTAAAAACAGCCTTCATATTTGAATGTCGTTGACCACAATAATTTTAGGGTTTTTCCGCAAACACCTCGGCGGTAAAGATGTAAATTTCGGTAGATTTATCTTTCCAGGCGTCGGGGCTAAGCCCTGCTTTATGCGCGCATAGATTCGACATAAATTCCTCTTTAGACCATCCCGTCTCTGCAGCTACCTGGGGAAGAAATACTCCGCTCCTATGGCCCTGCCGCACCAAAACACCGTGAACTCCAAGCCTAATCAAATCAGGATCGCTGATTTTTTCCATCGGAGACAATACGGATATCTCAATTTCAATATTCTTTAACTCCGGCAGGGTTACCGCGCTAAACCTGGGATCCCCTGTCGCAGCCTCAACAGCCATTTCCTGCACAGTCAAATATAAAGGCTTTGTGCCTATAAGATTACCGATACAACCGCGAAGTTCGCCATGCTTATTCAAAGTAACAAAAGCCCCCATAGGCTTTTTAAAAGCAGGGTCTGTTTCGGAAATTTGGGGTAACTTAGCGTCTTTTAAATATGTTTCTATGGCAGCGCGCGCGATTTCAAGCAATTTCTTTCTTTGAGTTTCGTTAAACATGGCTTTTTCTCCTCCCGGTTCATCAATCGCCCAGCTCGAATATCCTACGGTCCAGCTACCTTTTTTCATGTTTCCGGTAACTTCCGCAGAGTTCGTATGTTTTAATAAAATCGCCTTATTATGGCCTAAACTTTTTGACAAAATCAGAGCGGTAACCGCTCCAAAACCGCCGCAAAGCTGCATCTTTTCATCGCGAATCCCGAAATAAAGAGCTTCTCCGTCCATTTGTTTTATGGCAGCATTAGTAAGATTATCTACTTTATCCGCATCATCATAATCATATCCGTGATACATATCCGTAGAAACCACGACCAGAATATCTTCGCGTTCTCCTATAGCGTCTTTAAGCAGCGCAGCGAACTTTTGGCAGGTAGACAAAGAAGCATCTCCTATAACTACCGGAACAATTTTTCCATCAGAAGCAGACCCGCCTTTGGGAAAGAAACTCGGAAGGGTCTTTTGTAAAAACGGCAGTTGGACTTCAACGCTGTGCTCTTCTTTAAAGGCCTGCGGAACAAAAGTTATTTCGGAATCTTTGTTAAGTAATTTTTGGGCGAATTCATTATCCACCGGAATATCTCCCAAAGGAGTTCTAAATACCCCGTTCGGATAAACCGAAACTCCGCTAAAAGGATAACGGTGGCTTGTCCCCAGGATTATCACTGTTTTATACGGCTTATCTTTTATCAGTTTGTAGCCGAAGGCCGCGACTTTACCGGAATACCCGTATCCGGCATGAGGAGAAATCAAGGCAAAAATGCGGGCACCGGGATTTTCGGGATTCGCTTCAGCCAAATAACCTTCGATAGCCTTGGACAACTCTTCGGGATTATCAGGATAGAATGCTCCGGATACGCAAGGCTCCTGAATATCATCAGCATAAGATAAATGACAAATGCCAAATTGAGAATGACAAATGTCAAAATCCAAAGCACAAAATAATACCAAAGCACAAAACACAAATGTTAAAATCCTTGTCTTGATATTTGTCATTTTGATTTTGGATTTATTTTGGATTTTGAATTTTGTCATTTGTCATTCACTTCCATATTCCTGCAATATTTTCCCCGCAGAACTTACATTTACCGTCTTTTAAGTCATTCCGGACGATAAAATAACCGCGGCGTTCAATGACAATTTTCCCGCAACGGGGGCAATATGTATTCTCCGCCGGATTAGACGGAACATTACCGATATAAACATACTTTAAACCGCATTTAACCGCGATACTCCTGGCTCTCTCAAGAGACTCAACCGGCGTAGGATTAAGGCTAATCAGCTTATACATAGGGAAAAACCTCGAAAAATGTAACGGCGTATCCGAACCTAAATTATCTTTAATCCATAAGCACATCTTCCTTAAAGATTCTTCGTCATCATTAAACCCTGGTAAAAGCAAGGTGGTTATTTCGATATGCACGCCTTCACTTTTCAGCACCTTCAGGGAATTCAAAACCGGCGCAAGCGCGCCTTCAGTCAACTTCGAGTAATAATCTTCGCTAAAACCCTTAAGGTCAATATTGGCGCCGTCAAGATATTTTGCCAAAGCCCTAAGCGGAGCTTCGTTGATGTAGCCATTTGAATGCATAACATTCTTTAACCCCTGCCGGCGGGCGGATTTTGCCGTCTCCAGCATATATTCATAAAAAATAGTCGGTTCGCTGTAGGTATAAGCAATACTTGCGGATCCGGAATCCTTGGCTTCCCTTACTGCCTCCGACGGCTCAAGATAACGATACTCCACTTCTTCGGGCTTGTTCTGGGATATTGCCCAATTCTGGCAGAATTTGCATTTCAAGTTACATCCCGCAGTAGCTATAGAATAGGCATTGGTCGAGGGAAGGAAATGAAAGAACGGTTTTTTCTCTACCGGGTCAATATGTATAGCTACGGGCTTGGCGTAAACTAAAGTATAAAGAGTCCCGCCGCGATTCTGGCGCGTGCCGCAATATCCCCGCGCTCCGTCCGAAAGCATACATCGACGAGGGCAAAGCTGGCATTGAACGGCATTTTTCTCCAGTTTTTGATAAAACAGCGCTTCCTTTAATTGCTCGAAACTAAACAGATTAGGCAGGTAAATACAAGACAGGATTAAAGAAAGAAGGATAATGACGCTAAAAATCAATCTGCCTGCATTCTTCATTATAAGGAAAAGGCCGTTTTAATTAATTTAAGTGGAGCTGAGGAGGATCGAACTCCTGGCCTCCTCGTTGCGAACGAGGCGCTCTCCCAACTGAGCTACAGCCCCTTTTTTTTGATTATATCATAAATACCGCCTAACTCAAAAAACAAAAATCGGGATAATCGCAAGGCAGGCTCTATAATAGAGATTTAATTGATGGCAACCGAGGGTAAACCAACGCTGGTAGACATAGAAATATCGGGGTTATCCGCAGAACCACAGGAGGCGTGGGTTTGCGCCGGATCATAACAGGCGCTAAGGGCTACCTCTATATAATTTTCACCGGCGGATAATTTCTTTTCAGCCGAGAAGGCGGTTATATGTTCAGAAAGATACTCCGTCGTGACCGAACATGAACCGCAGGAAGCGCTGGCGCATTTCCCGCAATAACTTAACTGGTGGGTGCTTGAATTAAAATTATACCCAATCCAGTAATCATTGGTGGAATCCGCCAGCCCATCGAAATTTGCGTCCGTAAAAACGGACAAAACAGTGGTATTTGTAGAATTAGGACTAATATAAACAGCCGAATCATCGCCATAGAGCGTTTCATTGCCCGTAGCAGTAGAAAGATGCTTAGTCATATGTTCCAGGGATAAAGAAAGTTCGTTCTGGATCTTAGCCCGGCGGTCCGCGGAAACGGAATGATAACGGCTGAATACCCCTACGCTATTGATACTCAAAACCATTACCGCAAGCAGCGAAAGGGCTATCAGAAGTTCAATAAGGGTTATGGCTTTACGGGATAAAATCAACATTATTCGACTGAAGGCAAAGTAATTTTAAGCTTCACTTTTTTAACATCCGTATCGACATTACTTATGTAGTATTGAGGAGTATAAGTAGAAGACCCTACTGTATATTCGGAAGGAACAGATGAGCAATCGGCCATATTAGCCGGAGTAGAGGCGTTATCGGTATTAAAACAATTACTTCCGGCCCAAGTATCCTGCCTTATGTAAACTTGCAGAGGATCAAGGAATATTTTCCCCAACTCTCCACCGGTAGTCCGATAACGGCTGCGCTGGATGAAACTTTTAGCCGCAACAAAGACATTGACTATACCGGCAATGACTAAAGCCAGAATCACCATTGAAATGATAATCTCCAGCAGGCTTAAGGCTTTTCTATCCATCAAAGGTTAAGGACAGTTTGTTCCACCTGATTTTGCCGGTTCCGCACTAAAATCTGAACTAAACGTATACGTACAAGAACTATCAGTTCGATAAGTAGCCGTTGCGATAACCTCAGTAGTGGAGCCACTCACGCTATACAGCCAATTTGTCGTATTCAGCATTAATTTAAGCAAAGCATTGCATCCGGTCGATTCTGCTTTGCAAGTTTCAGAATCCGAGCATGAGCAGGAAGTGAGATAAAAATCATTCTCCATCCTGTAGATTCTTTCTGCGGCAGCTATAAGTTTAAGGCTGGAGATAGCCTCCTTGGCTATTGCCTTTCTCTTGGATTTAGCGTAGTTAGGAACGGCTATTGTGGCAAGAATAGTTACAACTACAACCACCAAAATAATTTCTAATAAGGTGAACCCTCTTCTATTCATCCGATTCCTCCTAAAGACAGTCATTCGTCGGGTCAGTGGTCTTAGTCCCGTTAAAACACATGTAATAGGTAATACTCCCGGACTTAGGCGCAGCTTTAGCGTAACTGGATTCTAAAGAATAGGTAAAATTATCGCTTGCTGGTGTAGAATCATACCAATCTAAATCGGAGAAACTAAGAGCATAGGTATCATTTTCCGTATAATAACTCTGCTCCGCAGCAGCTATTCCGGCTAAAACGGTATAAGCTTCTGCGGAGCGAGCATTTTCTATAACCGGCCCGTATCTTAGCAGGCCAACGCCAGCTAGAATTCCGATTATAACTATTACAATAAGCAATTCAATCAGAGTAAACGCGTTATTCCTGCTTATTTTATTCACTAGCTTGTTCCTGTCCTTATTACGAGCAACTAGGCGCTGTTCCTGCGCTTCCCTGGCCAGTCGATATACACATATAATAATCAACTGAACCTGTTACATGAGTTGCGCTAATAATAGCGGTATCCTTATTAACGGCATAAGTAAAGTTAGTCGGATTACCCTGCACTTGTATATCATTGCTATTATCGCCATCTATATCTACCCTAAGAGCAGCTGAACTCGAAACTGTTGCATATGAACCATTCTTAGCATAATAAGCTAATTCTGCGTTACGGTAAGCATCCATCGTGCTATACGCTTCCGCTTTCCGGGCGCTTTCGATGTTGGCGAAATAACGCGGCAAGGCAACCAAAGCCAAAATGCCGATAATTACAATTACTATGATAAGTTCAATCAATGTAAAACCGCTTGTTCCTTTCTTCATTTCTTTCCTCCCTTTCTAAGTTGTTGTTAAATAATATTCCGCTAATCTCTTGATTTATGGTAACATAACTTTCAACAATTGCAATATTTTTTTACTATCTGGTCCCAATCTGGGCAATTTCAAATATCGGAAGAAACATGCCGATAACCATCAAGCCGATAACAGCTCCTATAAAAATAAGCATAATCGGCTCGAACATAGTGGCAAAACGCGTAAGAAACGTATCCAGGTATTCCTGATAAAAAGCATTCAACCTTTTAAACATATTAGATAACTCGCCGATCTCTTCGCCGATGTTTACCATCTGGACTACCATCGGGTCAAAAAAGTTTCTTTCATCCAAAGAAGCTCCCAAAGACTTACCGACGCGGACATCATCTTTAACGCTGCGAACAATCTCTCCCAATATAATACTATTGACGCTGTGTTCAGCAATTTCAAGAGAATAGAGTATAGGCACGCCGCTTTCCACAAGGGTCGACATTTCAGAAGTAAACCGTTCGATAATCAAGATACGAAAGGCTTCGCCTAAAAGAGGCACCTTTAAAATAAACTCTTCAAGGTGCCTTTTTCCGTTCCTGGTCGAAACATACCTGCGTAAAAACCAAATCCCCACGGCTAAAGCAACAATGATTAACAAAAAATACGACCGGATAAATTTGCTTGTGTGTATCAAAAGAGTGGTTAAAAAAGGCATTTTAATATTGAAATTATTGAAGATTTCAGCAAAAGTAGGAATTATCTTGATGGTCATAAACAACAAAGCTGATATACCTGCCAAAAACAATATTGCCGGATAAATCAACGCCGAGACAAGCTTTTTCCTGAAAGCAGTATCCCTTTCAAGATAACTGGCAAGCTTACTTAAAACCACCGCAAGGTTTCCGCTGGCCTCTCCGCTCTCCACCAAATGAATCCAAAGCTCGGTGAATACCGCAGGGTGTTTAGCCATCGCTTCATGAAAACTTAACCCGGCCTCCATATTCTTTTCCAAATCTTTGATTATCAAATAAAGCAGCTTGCTGGAAACCTGCTGCGAAATTATATTCAAGCTCTTTAGAATCGTTACCCCCGAACCAAGAAGCGTAGCCAACTGACGGCAGAAAAGGGTCAGGTCCCCTCCGGTAACCCGATTGTGTTTAGCGTTGATTTTTCCTTTTGTAGAAGCGCCTGATGCGGAAGAAAGCGCGGATCCCTGCCCGGAATCGGAAAAGATGTTTATTACTATGAAATCTTTGGACTGCAAACGATTAACTACCTCGTCCTGCGTCGCTCCCTCTTCCATTCCGCTGATTTTATTCCCGGTTTTGTCCCGGACTATATACGAGAATTTAGGCATTATTCCGCTCCCAGGGCAATTGAAAGCGCGTCTTCCAGAGAAGTCGAACCCTCCTCGACTTTTTTTAGAGCAGACTCATACAATGTTTGCATCCCAAAAGATTTGGCAACATCCCTTATCTGTTGAAATGGCGCCCTCTGGCTGACTAAACTCCTTATTTCTTCATTCACAAACATAACTTCTGAAACGCAAACCCTCCCCCTATAGCCGGTATTATTGCATTTCGCGCATCCTTTGGCCTTATAAATCAAATCCGCTTTCAATTTTATATTCCTGAGTTCTTCCGGTTTCGGCTCATAAGCTTCCTTGCACTCGAAACATAATTTTCTAACCAGGCGCTGGCCGATTACAGCTATCAAAGAAGAAGATAACATATAC
>JAQUOO010000048.1 GCA_028717055.1 Candidatus Omnitrophota bacterium
AGGCCCGAAGTGTTAATAAACAATTTATCGGCGGCCAGTCTTTCTACGACTTTTGTGGCTCCGGTAACAATTTGCACCCTTGAATTCTTAGCCTGAATAGCTGCCGAACAAACTATTTTCTCAAGGATTTTCTGTTCTAACCCCTCTTCTACAATCAAGGCTAAAGAAAGATACTCCGGAACAGCCCCCAGCATAACCAAATCATTAACTGTGCCGGATACCGATAGCTTGCCGATGTCCCCTCCGGGGAAAAATAGGGGGTTCACTACAAAAGAATCGGTAGTAAAAGCGACTTGCTCTTTGTAATCTATAACCGCGCTATCAGCCAATTCCCCTAGAATTGGATTCTTAAATCTTTCAAGCAGCACTTGATTAATAAAATCATGGGTGAGCCTTCCTCCGCTGCCATGCCCCAATAATATTCTAGTTGTTTTTTTCACCGGTCTTCTTGAATAGATCCAAAAATCTGTCTTCGTATTCTTTATAAATATTCCACTTGTCGAGTTCAACTTTAAGTTCATGAGCCTTTGATATATCGGTTTTAGCTTGAGCGAAAAACTGCTCAATCCTTTCTTTGACTGAAACGGGGAGCTTGGTAAGCTGATTCAGGGTCTTTTTTATTTTTTCTATGTCTTCCTCTCCGATTGGCCCGCTAGCTGCCGACCCAAGCTTCAGGTAATCCAAGAGTTTATTGATTTCATCTTCCATAGCCTGTGCCTGCATGAATAAACCGGATGAATCAACCCGAATCCCGGTAATCGCAAACAAAGCCTCTAGAACAGCTCTGGAGGCCTTTGGATTTTCAATCTGAATAGTATAAAGCGGGATTTCTCCCAAAAGACAGAATCCATCGATATTTTCTCTTTTAGCTATACCCAGAAAAAGCCCGTTCATTCCGCTGATCAAACCCTCTTTTAAGCTCTTAAAGTTAAATCTCTTGAGATCATTGCTTAAATCTTGAGAAGTAGCAGCAAACCACACCCCGGGATCCTGGGTGTGATCAATTCCCTGCGGCATAGAAGCAAAGCTGACAACCTTATCAACTTTAAAACTCTTGGCCACCTGAATAATAATCTTGGAGTATCCTTCAGCCCTGGCTAAATCCGGCTGGGCGTTACTCAAGAATATTATAAGATCGTTTTTTCCTTTTTTGTTCTTCCAGAAGTAAAATTTACTCTCCGGTAAATCTGATGCGCTTAACAAACCATCCTTAACCATGCTTCCGGCCAGATAAAAGAAAGCTTCCGCGTTCAACGAAGCAAATTCTTCGGCATTCAACTTTTCAACCAGATAGGTGGCGGCTCTAAAAGCCACTTCCCCCATTCCCGGCCAAGCGACGATCAAATAAGGCTTCTTTAAGCGAGGTCGTTTTGTAATTTTAATTCCTTCCATAAGTTTTATTCTCCTTGTTAAACGTTCTTTTGGATTAAATCCAACGTCGAATAAAATCTCCTGCCAGCCAGCGGGCAGGCAATGTTTCAATACCCAATTGGGAATTGAGTAATTAGAGCTTCATTCGGCTTTGGAATTTGATGATTGAGCATTTGTAAATTAGAATTTATAGCTTACTAAAAATCTCTCCAAAACCTTGGCACCTTTATAGAGATTATCGATTTTTACGTATTCATTCGAAATATGCGCACAGCCTGAGCAACCAAACCCGCTGGCAATAGCAGGAATATTCTTGTACTGAAAGAATGTGATTACAGTCGCGCCCTCTGAACCCGCAATATGGGGCTTTACCGCAAAATCACGCATTGCCCTCTTAAGGCAGCTAACCAAAGAATGCTTCTCGGAAATTGAATAAGTCTGCTGAATACTTTTCTCTTCTATTTTATAATTTTTAGTGTATTTATTCAGAATTGCCTTAAGCGTACTTAATATATCTTCGGGTTTGGTCCCGGGCAAAAACCTGAAATCCAACTCAAACTCACACCAATCAGCCACGATATTAACCTTATCCCCTCCCCGGATCGTGCCGACATTAATGGTTGGAGCCCTCAAATATCTATTCTTAGAGTAAGGGAACTTGTGACTCTTTATGTCCTTTATAACCCCCAGAGCAAGATCAATTGCGTTTACCCCCAAATAAGGATATGCGCCATGCGCACGCTTGCCTTCTATTCTAACCTTAAGATGCATCAAGCCTTTTTGCGCGATAATAATTTCAAAATCATCGGCATCTAGAACTAAGGCCGCATCCGGCTTTAATATTTCTTTATCCAGGAGAGGGATCAAGCCTAAACCCGAACCGCATTCTTCATCCGCGGTGGCAGCAAGAATTATATCATAATCCAAACATTTCTTATCTTCAACGAGGCTGTTTATCGCTTCCAGGCCGGCCGCTAAATTACATTTGCAGTCGGTTGCGCCTAAACCATAAATCCTGTTTCCGGCTATTTTTGCCGCAAAAGGGTTAAACCGCCAATTCTCCCCGGCACAAACTGTATCCAGATGCGGAGTTACAAGCAATTGACGCCTGTTTCCCGGTCTCTCCAAATACGCCAGTACATTGGAGCGATTTTTTCTAAACTCATAAATTCTTACTCTTAAGCCCAATCTCTTAAGATACCCCTGCACGAAATTAGCCAAGGCCGATTCATCGCCGGGAGGGTTTTCGGAATTTATCTGGATAAGCTTACGGGTAAGCTTGATAAGACGAGCCTTATTAACCATTTTATTTTATGCAAATATTATAGCAAGATTTCAGCAAAAATCTAGAGGGCAAACAGCGCATTTAGGATGCGACTTGCTGCAATAGGCCTTTGCCACCGCCACTATAAGCGCATGATACTCGTTGAATAATTTGGCGTCTGCAGTTAAGTTGTCCATAAATAATCTCTGCGCCTCATTATACTCCGCATCTTCTTTTAACAGCTTATGCCTGGAGAATACCCTTTTGGTATAGCTGTCAATAACAAAAATCGGCTTGTTGAACGCGTAGAGCAAAATCGAATCCGCTGTCTCGGGGCCTACGCCTTTTACTGAAAGCAGCTCCCTGCGTAAATCGGTCAGGCTCCTTACGGATATTTTTCCCGCATTTGCCCCGTAACTATTTATATAAAACCTGAGCAGCTCCTTAAGCCGCTGGGTTTTTACATTATAGTAACCTGACGGACGGATAAGCCGGGCGATTTTGCTATTCGCTGCGTTATAAAGCCTCTGCGGATCCAGCAATTTATGTTTTTTTAAATTCGCTATGGCTTTTTCCACATTGGACCAATTGGTATTCTGAGTAAGAACCGCTCCCACCATTACTTCAAAAATAGAATCGGCCGGCCACCAATGTTGCGCTCCGAAACAAGAATAAAGTTTACGGTAAATCGAATTCAGCTTACTTTTCATCTTCTGGGTAGATTCGTCTGCCCAAGCCTTGCGGACAAAACCCGGCTTTTAATCTTTAAATTCCAAAGGATTGTAATTATAATAAGCAAAGATTGTATAGGCGGTCCCGGATACTGACCCGGTATCTCTGCCTTTCGGCGTAAACCAACCATGCCCCGTATCTACAAAATCCTGGCTGGCGTAAGGAAGACAGTTTGCCCCCTGGCCCGACGCAGATGGACTAGAAATAATCATATTGCTTAAAGAAAGGAGGTATTCATCCGCTTTCAGCCGATAACTGTTTTCCTTGCCGGGAATATTTTTCCTAAGGTAATAATCCGCCATAATCTTGAAAGAAATGACCATTTGGGCAGTCCACTCCGAAGAAACTACTCCTCCGCGGGAAACATGTCTTTCGGGAGCAAAATCAAAACCTCTGATTTTTACTTTATCCCCCTCCGGTTTTGTATAAAAAACGTTTACACTGCAGGTTTTCTCCGCGAAATCCATGATTCTATCCGGATCCATCCCTAAACTTTCCAATTTATCCGGGCCGATTGCGGCAATTGACCAAGCGTAAGTATCGGTGGCAATAGTAGAGTCTCCTTTTCCGCGCTTAATGGGAATATCCGTCTTATTATAGGTATTCTTAACCAGCCAATCCAGCACCTTATCTCTAGCTTCCGAATATTTCTGCTTACTCGTAAGCGCGTATAGCATATTGAAGAATGCGTATGCATCAAGATTATGCTCCGTAGCATACCACGTCACACTGGGACCTCCGCGCAATCCTCCTTCGGCATCCTGTTTTTGTAAATCAATTATGCCGTCGGCAATGCTCTCGGCCAGACCAAGATATTTCTTGTCACTGGTCTTATAAGTATACTGGGCTGCCGCAATCCCCAGCCAAATATTCGGCCCGCAATGGACTATAACTTCGGAGGGTAAACCGTCGTTGGCATAATAGGCATTTAAGAATAAGCCGTCCTTCTTTTCAGCCCGGTTATTGAAAAAATCCAGCATCTTTCTTGCGCGTTCAAAATCTTTAAAATTAGTAAAAGCCTGTATGACCAAAGACTGATCATAAGTAAAGGCCCATCCGCTTATATCACTATCCCCCTCGAAACTCACCACCAGACCGGTGCGGGGATTTTGATGCACTTTAATCCATTGATACATCGCGTCAAAATTTGCCTTCTCTATAACCGCCTTCTTCTCTTCTATCCGGGCCGCCTCCTTAACAATAACACTCTCTTTGATTCTAGTAGCAGCCAACTTGCCCTTAAGCTCCTCTTTTTCCATCGTTAACTGTTTAATGAGACTGCTTAGGTCATCTATTTTCTTCCCGGACTGCTCCGTGAGCTCGGCCAATGCGGTTTGCGTCTTGCTTTTTAGCTTTAGCCTTTCGTAGTCTACTGCTTTTATACGCGATTCTAGCGCCTGGATATTTGATTCCAAAAGCGCTTTTTCCTTACTTACATCGCTTATTTTCTGCCGGATCGCTTGAGATTCCTGGATTACCGCGGTCAAGGCCTTAACCAAAGCTTTATTATTCTTTTTAAGCTCCATATTTATGAGGCCATTTAACGCTAAAAGCATCCCCAAAATAATAATGGCTCCCAAAACCGCCGGAACGAATACCTTCTTCCCCCGGGCATAGAGCATTAATCTGCTATTGGCGGCAGAATCTATTTTTTCATAAGAAAGCCCGACGTAACATTTGTTGACGGCGCCCGCATGCTCCCTCGTCCAAACCGGAACAGCCAAAACATCTACCGGCTTTCTTAAGAATGGTATATCTATGGCCAAAGAGAGCTTTACCTTATGCTCTTTGATTAATTGCAGAAGGCCCGGTTCAAAGTTATTTACGCGCAAACATATCCCACCCTTGCTTAAATCACTGGTAAACCCCTGCAACCAGTCGGATAAGTTAATTTTCCCGTCGACGCTTACAAGACGGAATTGCACGGGAAAAACTGTGTCTAAACGCACGTATTGCCGTTTCTCTTTTCCTAAATACTCATTTTTTCTCATATTCGCCATCTACCTTTTCTAAAATTATCCTTTGCTTAAGTTCTCTTGCTATTTTCTCTAAAAAAACTTTGAAAGATGGATACTCTCTCTGCAAAATTATCCTTTTCTTGGTTTCGGTTTTCTGCCGGGAGAAAATCTTGTTATCTTTACAACCATATTCTACCTCAACCCTTAACCACGGACTATCCTCGCTTAGATTCTTTGGCATATTCTTAATGATAAAACCGCCGGGAAGATTTATCTCGAAGAATTCTTCCTTAGTGTCCAAGAGGGAGAGGTCAATCGGATATTTCCGCTTCAGTTTAGAAGCTAAAGATGTGTTAACCGAGGCCAATTGCGGCAAAATCCTCGAGGCTCCCGAAACAATGAAGAATTCATCCCCGGAAAAATTGTATGTTAACACAACCGGCTTATTTAAATCGTCCAAATTATCAATTTTATATTTATCCACTTTAGCCCCGATTGAAACCCCCTGCGCCGCATTATTTAAAACATCCTGGATAAGCTCAGGCTGAGTATAGAGAAGCCAGTAACGCTGAATTTGATCATACAAACCGTAGGTAAAATTATTTTTCTCGGCGGTTACTCCTTCGCTTTTGTCCACTGTTATGTTTAGTCTCTGACGAACCAGGTTATGTTCCGGCGGGTATAACGGCGTATCCAATATTTTGTATCCGTCCGGGCTAAATACTAAAACCTTGCGCAACTGATCTTGCTGAGGCAGGTCTCTGAAAGAACAGGTTTGAGCGGTAGGATCAAGGAATATGGTCTTCCCATTTATTACCAAAGCTACTATACAATGATTAAACAATGCTGCCGGCAGGTCGGGATTAAGATCGATAAACTTATCAGTACTGATAACCGCCGGATAAGCGTCGAGACCGGCTTCTTTAAACATAGTAACTAAAAGTATTGCCTGATCCTTGCAATCGCCGTATTTATTCTTAAATATTTCGCTTGCCGAATGCGGCTCGTAACCAGCCTGCCCGTATTCTACCGCCACATAACGAATGTTTTGAGCGCAAAAATTATAAATTGAACGTGCCTTTTCTTCGTCAGAATGCTTTTTTCTGATTAACGCCCTCACCTTTTGCTTAATTGCTGAATCTGCTTGGATTTTATTTTTAGCTAAATTCCACCACCAATAGTAGACCTCATCCCAGCTCTGGAAAGTAGATAATAAAATCATGGGATTGATTTCGACATCAGGCGGCATATTGGGCTCCGGGATTATCTGCGGGATATCTTTGAATTTCCAGCGATAAATCAGGCTATCTCCCTGTTCTTCAACAAAAGGGAGAAGAACCGCTTTGAAATCATTGTACTCCTCGTTGATAACCTTAATTTTAAGTTTTTTATCTTTCGGTAGAATAAACGAGAAATCTGCCGAAATAATCGGCTCTTCAGACTGCAGGGGGTAATTTAAAACGAAGTCTTTCTTGTTGATAAGCTCGCTGCGCTTTATTTTAAGTTTATACTCTAGACAAGAACCTATAGCTACTTCGGGAAATGAAATTATAAAGACTCGATTGTTGCTATAAAGCGGGAAGTTCAGGTATTTCGATACGTCGCGGATGTGGCGAGACCCCACATTAACCACCTTGCCGTCAGGTTTAATGGTGCGCGCGTACTCCAACTCCACTTTTTCAAATGTAGAATCATACTCTATTTGGGCTTCCGCAAGATTTTCCTTTCCTCGTTCATTAAGAATCTTGATCAAATAATGAAGGCGCGATACCCCGGTGCTATCTTTGGTTACCTCTATTTCTTCGCCGGCCCAAAGAATAAGCGCGGCTGCCTGAGGATAGCTATTCTGTTGTGGAGAACAAGCTATAATCCTGCTTATTTCCGGGTCTAGATCCCGAATATGCGCTGAACTAATATTCCTTTCGATTGCTTCAATCCGGGCCCTTGCTTTAGCCCGGAATACTCCGTCATTAATTCCTTTGTAAATATTTAAGGCCTGATCAAATAAATTCAACTTTTCGCAAGTCAACCCGTAATAATATCCGTACTCCCCATCGGTTGATTTCTCGCGGTTAAATAACTCCAGAGCGCCTGTGTAATCTCCTTGGCGGTAATACGCTATACCAATAAATTTTTCGGCTGCAGGAAGGGTTGATTTTTGAAATACCCTCACGGCATTCTCAAAATCTCCGTGCCCGTAGTAGAGTTTACCCAATTCAAAATATGGCTTATCCGTATTTTTACCGGAGAAGATTAACCTCTCATACTCTTTAACGGCCCTACTGTAGTAATCCTCGGATAATTTTACATAATCTCGCGGCTTCGATTCAATCTTTTGCGCACAGCCGGCCAGCAAAAACAGAGGCAAGAGAGAAAAACCAAAAACTACAGTCCAAAACTCTAACTTTTCATTTTTCGATTTTAGTTTTGGTTCTTCCTGCCTCCCAAACAAACAGGAGCTTTTAACCTTTAACTTTCTAACGATACCTATAGTATGCATTGCACGTTCCTTCGCTGGAAACCATACATGGGCCGATAGGATTATCCGGATTGCACACCCTGACGAATAAAGGACAATCTTCCGGAGACATAACACCTTTCAGAATATCAGCGCATCTGCAACTACTGATTGTTTTTCCCTTGATTTTCTTGTCGCTAATAGAAAAGGCGCGTTTTGCGTCAAAAACATGAAATTCTTTTTTTAATTCTAAACCGCTATCCGGTATAAAACCAAAACCGCGCCATTGGGAATCTCTTACCCCAAACACACGGTTAGTAACTCTTCTTGCCAGGGTATTCCCGGTTTTAGTAACTACACGCGTATACTGATTAGCAACATACGGCTTATTTAGAATAAGTTGTTCTAGGATATTACAGATCCCTTCCAAGATATCCACCGGCTCAAAACCGGCGACACAGCAGGCCTTTCCATATTTCTTCGGGATAAATTCATAATCTTGCGTTCCGATAACTGCCGAAACATGACCCGGACATAAAAAAGCGTCGATTTTGAGCCTTTTATCGGATAATAGATACCGTATAGCCGGCGGTATTAATTTAAGCGACGGTAGAAAGAAAATATTTTTTATCCTCTCTTTTTTTGCGGATAAAATTGTTAAGGCGATAGCGGATGCGGTGGCCTCAAAACCAACCGCCAGAAATACTACTCGCTTCCGGGGATTATTTTTGGCTATAGACAATGCATCAAGGGGAGAATATACTACATAGACATTCCCAAACTTGGTTTTTTCTTCTTCCAGCGAAGAATTGGTTCCGCGCATACGCAACATATCGCCAAAAGTAGCGATAATTACATCTTTATTTTTGGCTAATTCAATGGCGGAATCAATATACTTTTGTGGGCTTACGCACACCGGGCAACCAGGCCCGGAAATTAGCCTGACATTTTTAGGTAAAAGCTCCCTTAACCCAAAACGGTAAAAACTCTGCGTATGGGTTCCGCAAACCTCCATAATATCAATTTGATCCCCGGGGTTGATGCTGGATATTTTTGCGGCGATTCTCTTGACTAACTTAGGATTCCGGAATTCATCAACGTATCTCATTGGCAATCTTTAAAGTTTCCCTAGCCCTTTCTGGATTAACTTTTTGAATAGCAAAACCGGCGTGCACCAGCAC
>JAQUOO010000049.1 GCA_028717055.1 Candidatus Omnitrophota bacterium
CTGCCATTCCACACGGCATCAGCTGCGAAAGCCGGAGCAATGGATGAAAAAATAAAGAAAAATATAACAGCTATAGAAATAATCTTCTTCATTTTGCACCTTCTTTTTGCTTAACTGCTGCGGCCTGCGCTTCATTAGCCTGCTTTAAATTCTTGGAAAACTCTGCTTGCATACTACGCCATTTAGATAATTGCGCTTCAGTAAGCTCTTTCTCTATGGCCCGAGTACTTGCTATATCTTCGTAAGTAGCGTCCGCTTGAATCCTGCCCATGTTGTTCAATTTTGCTCTTATTTGACCTAAGCCTGCCTTATCTGCAATCATCTTATTAAGCTCCACTCTCAATCCGCTAAGTTCTTTTTGCTTTTTCGTAAGATAATCCTGGAGCTTTGTAACTATATCACGTAAATTAGTTTCCTGTTTATCGGTAAGCGAAAGTTCCTGCTTAAATTCAAAGATGGATTTTCTGGTTTTATTTTCAGCAAAAGAAACACTCGTCCCCATAAGCATAAGACCCATAATTATGGCTAGCACAAAAACGAATCTCTTCATTTTGCCTCCTCCTTTAAAATTTGTTACTAATTATACATAAAGAATCTTAATTAAAGAATTTATTAGGGGCATTATATAAGACCACCTATATTATTGTCAAGCAGAAAGTTACAAATAAATAGGATTAAAACAAAAGGTTGTAAATTCCCTCGAAAAAACGAGGATCTTCGTATACCAATACATAATAACCAGTATAGAATTCAAGTCAAAATATTTTTGTCCAAGATTCCGCGCGCATAAGGAATCACTCGAACAGTAACATTACACAAGTAGAAAACCTATCCATATACAGCAACTAAAGATATTTGCCTTAAGGAAAATCTTATAACGGTTGTAATAATAAAAGGTTTTGCCAGCGCTTTTGCCAACCTTCATTATGTGAAGCGTCATCTACAATGGTTATACATTCGTAATCCTTGGTTTGCTCCATCTTCACAAAAGATTCTGCTATCGCAAAAGGAACAATCTTATCTTTTGAGCCAACAAAGTGGCGTTGTGGTATATGCGCTACTTCCTGAACAACATCTAAAGGATCCAACGAACCCTCAAGCTGGCTTACGTGGTGATAAACACTTAACATATGAGGATTCAAATTACCGGCTACAGTACGCAGCGCAATAACATCACTGCGCCTTGCCGCAACAAGCACAACAATAGCCGCTCCTCCGGAATAACCAATCAACTCTATATATTTGGCGTTTGACTTTTCCTTTAATATATCAATTGCTCTGTTGAATGAAACTATTATTTCCGAAGCGAACCTAGACCCTGACCAGTATTTAGAATCACAATCCGCAAACCCGGATGATGAATATTGTCCAGGCCTTGCGATATAAACAATACTAGCAAATGTATCCTCACAAGCAAGATAAAGAGCTACCGGCTGACGAGGAGTAGGATCATCCGAGAGCCTATGTTTTGTTTCCCATGCGTTTCCGTCTCCTTCAATATAAATATGGATAATCTCGCTGGATTTTGCTATTTTCTGATAGCTCAAAAGATTAAAATCGCCTGCCCTGATATATTCTTTTACAAAACCTGATTTAACAGCGATATTGTCAGTGCGAGACTGTCTATCCATAAACATCGGAAATGTTGTTGCGCATCCGGAAAGAAATATTATTACTAATAATACTGCGGTTATATAATAGCTAACTTTCGTATTCATAAATAACCCTATCGCATGTTTGTAATATAAACTACGCCCTCTAAGGAATTGCGGAATCTAGAAATAATTGCGGGCAGTAATGCTGAAAACATGATTAGAGGCAGAGTTATAAATCTCTGCGTTATACTGTAAAGAAATGACATTGCGGTTCCTGCCGTATATGAAATTCCCCGCGGCGCCCAATTTTACCGCGCTGCGGTCAAACATATTAGTATTTGTCGTAAAAGTCCCTGCTGATTCCCCGGAGAAAGACGCCTGGACGCCATCCGCCCTTCCCAGATATTCATGCTGCCAGCCGATGTCAAACTCCGGAAGGAAATCCATATTTTTCATTTTTATGCGGCCGTTAAAACGCAGGCCCATTACCGAAATGAGAGAATTGGAATCAAACGCTTTTACACTCAAGTCGGCAGCTCCTGCCCCTGACTCATTGTAAGAAGATGAACGCATCCAGTCATACTGCAAAGAAACATTAGGAGTAATCTCAAGGTTATTTACAAGATGAAAGATATAACCGGTCTCCACATAAGGAGAAAGGTCATTCATGCTATAATCGCTGTCAGCCTGAAGGTTAAGCCCTCCGAAAGTTATCTTGCGGTCTCCCGATACCGCATGGTAACCGTAAGTAAATGCGCCGGCAGCATAAAAATTCCCGTTTAATAATCTCGCACAAGGGCCCAGGCGCACGGAATTTATATCCTGGGAAGCAGATTTATCGTTAAGATTCACGCTATCGAACATATATCCGCCGAGAAATCCCAACATCAGGTTATCGTTAACCCTGCGGTAAAAACCAATCTGTGTGCCCCCGCCTGCGCTTTCATAGCCAACGGACGCCCCTTTATCCGACTGAAAAGTCATAGTCCCAAAGCCTGTGGCAAAAACTTCCCACTCCTGCGAACGGTAAAAGGAATTTTCCAGGATTGAATTGCTGTTATAAGCGAGCATATTATCCAGGGACCTGACGGAAAGCTTCTTTTTCTTTCCGTCGTTTAAAGCGTAAACTTCCACTTCCGGATCATTATCGCTTACCAGGCGGGCCATCTGCAGGGAAAACATATTGGAAAAATTATTCAGCGCGCTTATTTGCGTGTTAACGACGGGCAAAGAAACAGACGGCTGCAGCTGCAAAGAATTATTCGCGTTGCCGGTGCCGTCAAGGGCGCCGATTATCACCGCCATATTATCGCTTCCGGTATTGGCAAGGCTATCAAGCGCTGCGCCCAAAGAAGAATTTGGAGCGTGATCCGCATAATAAGAATTATCACGGGCAGCCAAAAGAGAAAGCTGGTTGCCGCTTTTTGAGGCGGAAAAAGTAATCATCGGAAGATCCGGATCATTGGTTACGGCAATTTTAGCAGGATCTGCGCTAAGCGAGGTGGCGGCATCCATAATAAGGAAGCTGTCGTTATCGCGGATATTTTTCGACCCCGTAGCCTGATCCACCGCAAGGGTCAGCTTATTATCGGCAATATCCACCACTTCAGCGTTAACAACCTGGGAAGAAGCGCGAGTATCCCTATCCAAAGAAAAATTCATTGTTACGTTACTATCCGAACCGGTAATATCGAGCTGGTCAGCCCCCGCGCCAAGATCAATGCTGCCGGTAATCTGCCCGCCGTTTATATCAACATGGTCATTTCCTGCTGCGGTTAATATGGCATAATTATTTCCGGAAATAATTCCGTTTCCGCTATTGGTAATGTGCGTATCTCCGGAGTCCGCTTCGATGGCAATACCCGGGCTGGAAATCGTGCCGCTATTTACCAACTGATTTACGGCTCCGGACACGTCGCTAACGCCTTTAAAGAGGACAGCTATGTTTGCGGTGCCGGTCATACCGGTATTATAAGAATTATAGTAGAGCTTATTCAGGGTTGAACCGCTGATTACGCCGTTATTGGTTACCAGATAATTTAATGACCAAACCAGGATACCCTGCCCCCCGGATACCGAACCGGCATTGCTGATTGTAATTGTATTGGGAGCAGAACTGGTTGAAGAAACATTTCTCTGGAAAGCGTTGCCTGCCCAGACCGTATCGCAGCTTCCGGTAATATTAAAATTGGGGAAACCGTTTCCATATTGAGCATCTGCCCCAGAGCTGAATACCCCTCCTTTATTTTTCGTATAAAGATAGGACTGGGGCGAATAAATCCCCACAATCTTTACGGATGTGCCTCCCAAGATTATGAACTCGGTCATTCCCTGTATATGGCTGAGATCAGCCCCTCCGCTATCCCAGAAATAGGTATAACCTAACTCCGACCAGGGAAACCTGCCCCAATTTTCATGGCCAGTTTGCGGCCTTAAATTATGCCAGGTGGGATTTCCTGAAGAATCCAAAGTGCCTAAAGCATCCTTCTGCCAGCCTGCAAGATAAGCCTTAAGGTTTGTCAATGTACCGGAGCTCATGCCGGAGGGAGCGGTAACACTATCAAAATTATCGCTGAAGGCGTAATCGCCGGAGGTAGTCGAATAGTTTGCGATGTCCGGTTTACGCGTCGGACGCATAATGTGGTCGTTATCCGGCAGAACCGCATACTCGACGATCGTATTGTGCGAACCGTCATTATTCATCCCCAAGCCGCGCTCGAGCAGATCGGTAACGGTAGCTGCAGTTGCGCCTTGAGCATCCAGGAATCTAGTTGTATCATTGCCGGCGGTGACCCAGGCAGCGTCGGTTGTAGGACTTCCGAAAATTTGGGCGTCGCCGACTCCGGTAAGAGTTTGCGTGCTGCTATTAAAGATATTCTTGGATTTGGTAAATGTGCGCGTATAAAGATAGCTCGTTTCGCCGTAAGATTCATAAGTCAGGCCGTAATCAGTGCTGCCCGGCCTTATGAGGATTATACCTGCGGAAGGGATAAAATTTGTATTGTTATCGATATTATTCTGGGCGTGGGTTACCGCTTCAGCATAGGTTTCGGCAAAAGCAGGTGAGAAAAAGAAAACCCGCGTAGGGATAGCAAGAAAAACGCCGCAACTAATTTTAAAGCCGCGCATACCCATATTTAATACTGAACAGTAAGGAAACTCAAGAAACGCCCCTCTGGTTTTCAACAAAATTATTTCTGGGCTTTACCCTGCCTGGCTACCGCTTCCATTGCCTTCTTAACTTCTTCCGGATCACCCAGATAATAGTTTTTAATCGGGTTTAGATCATCGTCTAAATGATAAACCAGAGGCAATCCGGTAGGAATATTTAACTTTACGATTTCGCTATCCGAAACATTATCCAGGTATTTAACCAACGCCCTCAAGCTGTTGCCGTGGGCAGCGATAATCACTCTTTTGCCGGATTTAATTGCCGGAGCGATTGTTTCTTTCCAATAAGGCAGGAAACGGGCCACTGTATCTTTGAGACATTCGGTTAAAGGGGTATCCCTGGGATCCATATCTTTATAGCGCGGGTCATTCTTGGGAGAACGCGGGTCATCAGGTTTAAGCGCCGGCGGAGGCACATCATAACTTCTCCTCCAGATCAACACCTGCTCTTCTCCGAATTTGGCCGCCATTTCGGATTTGTTCAGTCCCTGCAAATCGCCGTAATGCCTTTCATTCAATCTCCAGGAATTTTGCACAGGTATCCACATTAAATCCATTTCGTCCAAAGTAATCCATAAAGTGCGGATCGCTCTTTTTAATACCGAAGTAAAAGCAACATCGAAAATAAAACCCTCCTGCTTGAGAACTTGCCCGGCCTTACCGGCCTCAAGCCTCCCCTTTTCCGAAAGATCAACATCAGTCCAACCGGTAAACCGGTTTTCCTTGTTCCAGACACTCTCTCCGTGACGCAACAGAACTAGTTTATAAATTTTAAGCTCCTTTCTTTTTACCAGCCAAAGTTATTAAAACCGGTGAATCCATAATTTTACGGAAGGTTTATTTTGTCTTTGCGCCCTTGCGGAAAAAAAGAGCGCTTATTTTTCCTTCTCCCAACACTCTAGATAGTTCCTTGATGGCAAAAAACGGGATAAAAGCGGCAAAGACTATCAGCATGCCGGCAAACCAATCATAGGTAAAACACTTTATAACCATTTTTTGCACCCCGGTAAAACCTTCTGCCCTCAATAAACCGCGGATCATGGCTTCTATTACGCCTAAAGCCGCGACACAAACAGTAAACAAGAATGACTTATACAGAGTGGGATAAACCAAAGGCTTATCTTCAAATCCGGTTCCCAGGCGAAAATGTTCAGCTATCAGGATAACCTTAGCCAATATCAACCCCTTGATCAAGCTGATCCCGTAATCCCTATAAGGAATCTGATAATGGGCCAGTATCAATCTGCGGTAATCGGTGAAAATACTGAAAAATAAAGTTATGTAGACTACATTTATCCAGTAGGCTTTCAAACCGCGCAATACTTTCTGTTTCAACCCCATTTTTCCCCTCTCTGATTTATCCAAAATTCCCGGCGTATTTTCCTAAAATCCATACGCCAGGCCAACGCTCATTGCTGTTTCGTCTATAAACCTGCCTTCTATGTTCAATTTAAAACTCTCCCCGAGATTCCAATCCATCCCTGTGAATACGCCCACATTATAAGCTGCGCCGAATACTAAATTGTTCCACCGGTGAGGATCATTAGGGCTTTTCTGGTCCAGCCTTAAGTCAGAGTATCTTGCGCCCAGATACGGCGTAAAATTCGCGATTTTTCCGGCAATATAAGGAGCTACATGCCACTCCTGTATCCTGCAGTTAGTATATTTTGCGCTGGCAACCGCGCCCGTATTGACATTAACAGCGCTAAAATTTAAATCCAGGTCGGTTGTAAGATATTGCACGTCGCACCCGACAATCCAGCCCTTCTTTATTTCATGGGCAATTTTAAATCCCGCGCCATAAAGAAAAGAATCTTTTGAGGAAAGGTTTTCATCGACGGCCTTTGTATCTCCGGTGTAAACATCCCCCTTGAAATTATAATTGGCGGCTCCCAATTTTAAATATACATCCATAGAATCAAATAAGCCGTAAGAAATCTTGGCTAAAGTATTACGGCCCCTGGTTATTTTAAAATTTACCGGCCTATCGGCGTTATGGCCGGGAGGACGGGTTGCTTTTTTAAAATCCAAATCTGTATTAAAAATATAGGACCATTCCGCTTCTGCCGCGATCTTGCCTTTGCCTTGCGTTTCAGGGCTTCCCACGCTGGCAGCTTGAGCAGTAATATCCGCCATCGCCAACAGGCTTATCAAAATAAATATTTTCTTCATATATAAACCGAAGAACCCTTCTATAGTTTTTTTACTTCGCCTTACGAAACATTCTGATTATCTTTAAAATAGTCCCCGTAAGGCTTTTCTTGCGAGGATTGGCTTGCGCAAGCACCCCTTCAATTTCTTTCCCGGTTTCCACATTAATAGATGAAGATTTTTTCATGGAAAGCACCTGCGAAGGATACACGCTTCTATGCCCTGTCATAAGAAAACTTATAACACAGGCAATCGTGGCATAAGGCGCTATAGTCGTTCCGAATAATTCCATAGCCATGATACTCGCTGCAATCGGCGTATTGGCTGCCCCGGCAAGAAGGCTCACTAAACCAATAGCCGCGAAAGTGGCTGTATCCAAACCTGCGAGCGACGCAAATAGAGTTCCGGCAGATGATCCTACAAAAAAGATAGGCGTAACTATGCCTCCGCTTCCGCCAAAACTAAGAGTTATAGCGGTAAAAATACTTTTTACAGGAAAAGCGTACCATGCTGTTTTGATACCGCTCAAAGACTGTTCTATTGTATCCAACCCAAGCCCAAGATATTGTTTTGAAAATATGAATGTAAGAGCTATTAAGGCGATGCCTCCGATTACCCCTTTTAGCGGCGCCCACAGTTGTATCCGCTTAGATAATCTATCCCCGAATTTCAACATCTCGATAAGAATCAATGAACAGAATCCGAAGAACATACCGCCCATAACGACCTTGATAAAAAATTGATTAGTGAACACAGGTACCAGAGTTATTGGGTGATAAAAGTACGTTACCCCGAATAATATTGAGATATGATAGCTAATTATGCCCGCTATAAATGAAGGCAATAGCACATCATACAGAATCGCGCCGACAAAAAGAACTTCTACGCCGAATATGGCACCAGCTATCGGAGTTCCGAATACCGAAGCAAAACCCGCGCTTATGCCACAAATAACAAGTTTCCTGCGGTCATTGTTATCAAATCTAAAAATATCGGCGAAGACGGATGAAAGGCCGGCGCCTATTTGGGCGCACGGGCCCTCTTTGCCTACTGAACCGCCTAATGCTATAGTAATAACAGTAGCTACCAGCTTTACCGGGACAACTACAGCTTTTATTTTGCCTGAATTTTTATGGATCGCCTCGATAACCTTCTCCGTGCCATGGCCTTGGGCATCAGGCGCCAAATACTTAATCATTAAAGCGCTTAGGAATAATCCGGCGGGAAGCAAAAGAAAATAGTATTGATAATTACCGCTCATTTTCGTGCTCCAAACAAGCAGCTTTAGGAATATAGCCGTGGAGAGTCCTACTATTATTCCCGTAATGGCGGCCAGAAAAACCCATTTAATGACACTTATAAATAAAATAGTCTCTTCTTTTAATCTTCTTCTCATTATTTACCGGTTTCTATTCTGCGGATCATACAAGTGCTCTATTATAACGCCTCATCCTTATGTTCGGCGCTTCAGGAAACTACCGCAATTTCCAGGAGACGCTAATGACATCCATGTTGCGCGCAGGCATTTTGGGCGGTTATCTCTTCTAGCTTGTTATCTTTATACCCCTTGATTATTTCGGCTGCTGTTTCGCCGGCAGCCAGAAATGCCCTAATGTTGGCTTCCTTTAATTTCTGCACCGCTCTCAAGCCCATACCCCGGCAGACAACCACATCTATAGACGAAGCACCGAATACGCCTATAGGACGACACATCCCTTGAGAATGATGTACG
>JAQUOO010000050.1 GCA_028717055.1 Candidatus Omnitrophota bacterium
GTTTTACTCCAAAGAGAAAAAACCGTTCCCTATTTTCTAGATTGGACATTATTGAGCCAGAATGGACATTAATTAGGATAATCTAGTCAGATTGGACAATAATTAGCTAGAATAATTGAGGCTGATTCAGTTAGATTTACTGGCTTGAGACGTCAGTTGTATTAGAGAAAGGTGTCCTCAGGCTAATGACAAATGTCAAAATTCAAAGCTCAAGATTAATTTAAAATTAAAATGACAAAATCCAAAACCTCAAATGCAAAATAAGAAATACGACCTTGAGGATAGAACATTACTGTTTGCCAAAGCCTGCATAGACCTATGCAAGATATTCATAAGGAATACCATAAATATTGAATTAATAAGCCAGCTTATAAGGTCGTCAAGCTCTGTTGGAGCTAATTACAGGGAAGCTAATGATTCTACGACAAAAAAGGATTTCTATCACCGTATAGGTATATGTAGAAGAGAGGCTAAAGAGAGTAAATATTGGCTGGAATTGCTGCTGCATTCTAACAAGAATATTTCGAATAGCATAGAACCTCTTATTGATGAAGCTCTGCAATTAGCCAGGATTTTTGCTTCTATTGTAAAAAATAACCATTAATTTTTGTTATTTGGTATTTGTAATTTAGATTTATTTTGAATTTCGAGCTTTGTCATTTGGTATTAACTTGTAATTTTCTTTAACTTTTCAGTTTGAGAAAAACAAGTTCTATTTTTATTCGGAATTGGGATTTGGAAATTGGGATTTTGTTATTAGAAGCTTAAGAGGAGCCTTAGTCCGCAGACAATTTCAGGATCGGCTGATTTATTGGCATTAGGATCGGTAACTATTTGGATGTCCGGAGTCAGAGTAAATGCCGGGTTTAGGCTGAAATTATAGTAAAGTTCGTAAATTGTTTCACAGCGGCTATAGCCTTCATTTGCCTGGCGAAAATCCCAACCCATAATGGATTGAGCGACTGCTGCTCCTAGACAATCGAGTTTACGGCCGGGGATAAGCTCAAGAATCTGCCCGCCGCAAGACCAAAAATATTCAATATCCCTTACCTTTGGGTCGGTAAAGCCGTAGCGCAAAAACAGGGTTACGCGCTCATTCACTGCCTGATCAAAACTAAAAGCCCAGTTTAAACTGTTTGTCTTGCTTCCATCGCCGTCAACATAGCTTAATTTCTCATGATTTATACCGAGGATAAACCGGTAATTTCCTTTTAACGCGCCAAATTTAGGAGAAAATCCCAGCTCATTGATAAAAAACGCGCTGTTAAATGCGTCGCTAATTCCTGTTTTTGTCGACTCTGCTCTGGCTGTAGCTGCTGCGGCTTGAAAATACATCCATTCATATGGCTTGAAACTTGCCAGCGCGCCTATTCCCTTAGCCGAAAAAGGGATAGTCAGGTTGTTTACTAAAGCGCTGGAGAAAAATTGCGTATCCGCGGAGTTCGCAACTTCATTGCAATCAAACCAATAGGATAAATCCACTTTTCCCGCGGTAATAGACACCTTATCCTCAAACAGCTTCTGCTCCATATACAAAACAGGTATATAAAGGTTGGCGTCATCGCCGGAGTTATCGTTAAAAACCGAGAAGGTAGGCAAAAATTTGTCCACTCCCTTGCCTCTATCCACTTCGAATTCCACATACAATTCAGCTCCCCGCCAAAGCCTTTGCGCCAATTCAAGGTTCCAATACCAGATACCCCGGCTTTTACCTTTATCGTTTGCGCTCTTCAGGATTGCCTGCTGGGTATAATTTAAAAGGAAGGCAAACTTTGTCCCGTATTTTTCCGCAAATTCTTCTCTGGAGGCGGTAAAATCTTTAAACCAGCTCTTCTCGCCTGATTCTTTGCTTTTTTCTTCTTCTTGAGAGGATATTTCCAAAGGGGTGAGGCCGGCTTCCGAGGGGCGAATGGGCGCAAACAGGATTATTAAAACAAGGCTGACATAAATAATCCGGTATTTAATCATCGAGTTGCATTATACCAAATATAGGATTAAATAACAACCGGTTAGAAACCCGGAACCAATTTACCCTGGGTAAACTGAAGGAATATCGGGCCGCCGATAATAATACCGATTACCGGCATTATGAAGAAGATAAGAGGAAGAAGGATTTTGATTGGCGCTTGCAATGCTATTCTTTCTCCGCGATGGAACCTTTGGGCGCGGGCGTCTTCGGAAAGTATTGTAAAAGCCTCGGCAACAGGCGAACCCATCCGCTCTGCCTGAATAATTGTCTGCACAAAAGAACTGATCTCGGGGATATCCAGCCTGCTGGACATATCTTTTAAGGCCTGGATACGGGGCTTGCCCCATTTTATCTCCTCCAGGACAAGACTGAATTCCTCATTTATGGGCGTAGTGGGGGTTTTATCAATCACCCATTTTAAGGCGCTGGAGAAATCCAAACCGGCTTCGATACAAAGGCCTAACAAATCCACGACTTCCGGCAGCCTGCGGACAATCTGGTCTTTGCGCTTGGAGACTTTCTGTTTTAAATAGAAATCCGGGCCGATATAACCGATGGCCAAGGCAATCACAATATATACCGGGTCAACCTTGCCTAAAGCAACCGGAGTAAGCAAAGCTAACCCTATCATTATGAATATCTTCAGGTTAAAGAACCCTTCGGGGCTGATATTTGTATGGCTGGCTTCGATCATTTTCTTAAGCTTAGGGTAAATCCTCGCCTGCTCGATAAACGCCCGGGTAGGCAGGATACGCGATAATAAAACGCCGGAATTAGAGCGCTTGGGAAGCGGGGTTAATTGCGATAAACGGCTGCCGGCCCGGCTGTCCCGCTGGCCAAGACCCAAACTCCAGGCGATTAACCCTAAAGCTAAAATGATAAAAAGATAAATAAGTATTTCCATATTAAATATTTATGATGCTGAATTTACGGATTAAAAACATACCGATAATCTGCAAGAATACTGCCGCAACTAAAAGCATCCTGCCGATATCGCTGGTCAGCATTATATCGAAATGATGCTTGTTCACCGAAAGAACCCAGAGGACAAAGAGAATCGGCAGAAACGACATAATCGCTCCCTGCATTCTTCCCTGAAGAGTAAGGGTTTTAATGTTCTCTTTGAGTTTGCGGTTATCCCGGATAGTGGTGGTCAGGCGGCTAAAAACTTTCGTCAGTTCGCCTCCGGTCTCCCTGGCGACCAACAACGCGTTAATCACCAAACCCAGTTCTTCGATGTTCATTCTTTTATTCAATCTTACGAGGCTCTCTTCAAAAGGTATGCCCATCTTGTTTTCTTTAAGCAATAATCCTAATTCCTGGTTCATCGGCGCCGGCATTTCTTCCACCAAAACTTCAAAGCCCTGCAACAGGCTTAAGCCGCCTTTTAAGCAGCTCGAAAGCATGCCTATAGTATCTAAAAGCTGATCGTTAAATTTCTGCTTCCTGCGGGCCAAACGAATTTTCAGGATAAAATTAGGTATGGCTAAACCTATTGTCCCGCCGATTATAGCGGGAATCAAAGATTGAGAAAGAAAATAACCGGACATAGCAAAAACCACCGGAAGGATGAAATAAAGCTGGGCGATGGCTTTGGGGCTTTTGTCGCCGAACATCTGGTCCATTTGTTTAGCGACTTTAACTTCTTTTTCCGCCTGCCACGCCCTTAGCTGTTTCAAGAACAAGGGAAAGATACTTACGGCAATTAAAACCACCGAACCCATAATCAAAAGACCGAGCAATATTATCATATTTTCGGATTAATCTTACTTTGAAGAAGGGGTGTATTGCTCCCCGGTTCCCAAAACATCTCCTGCCTGCCTCAGCCTACCCTGCAAACTTCTTTTGTAATAGGCTCCCATAGCGATAAATACCGCCACAAGCAAGGTTATCACCGCTATATATTCTATAACAGATTGGGCTTTATTGGGTATTTTTTTTATTGCCATGATAAATTACCAAAATAGTGGTTTTATTGAAAGACAACTCCAAGCCCTGTCCCTCCGCAGCTAATTTCTTAGCTGCAACTTCATTCATTTCTCCGACCCCTTGGTATACCTTTATTATACAACTTTCTCCATCGGTTCTGCGAAACGTCAAACCGGCTTTGCTTGATACAATCTTGATATCGGAACCAGACGCCTCTCCTACTGCCTTTCGGCATTCTGGGCAATCTTTTGTCTCTGTTGTTATAGGTGTTTCACTAGAAAGTTTCCATCCATAGCCAAGCATAGCGGATTTAAAAAAGAAAATTACCTCGTTGATACTCTTGACAGTATTATAAGAAGCCGAGAGGCCGGTCGGTGTTTCAAAAAGAAAATTCTGCTTGCTTCCGGGATAAACCGGCATAAAATCCAGCTTATCCGGAGTGTCTTTACTGGAGGCCAGCACATCTTCTTTAGTGGGCATCTTGGCGGTAGTAATGCTAAATTGCGTTTTATTGTCTTTGCTCAGCCGCGGGTTAACCACAATAATAGCCATATATCCGTCTTTTGAATACGCTCCTTTTTTCTGTTCAGTCCAGCCTTCGCGAGCCATTTCTTTTTTATACATCGCGTTTATCCTGTCTTTAGAGAACGCGGTTGTATAAATCTGGATGGTTGTCTGGGTAATCCCGGTGTTAGAGCTTTTTTCCGAAACCTTAACCGCGTCAGGAGGCAAAGGAAGGCTCAATTCTTCGGCTTGCAAAAAACTAAAAACCCCGAAGCTAAAAAACAAAACTGCGCAAATAATTGCTTTCATTCTTTCTCCTTTTTTATTTCGTCTCCGTTATCTTGGCATCAAAGGTATATTCGAAATTTCCCACGTCTCCACCCGAAAAACTGGCTTTGCTACTGCTGGTTAACGTCGGGTAACTAGTTACCATAATCCCAGAGCTGGTCCCGGGATGTTGCTGGGTTGCCTTACAGATAGTATACCAGTAAGGCATAATGACTTCGGCAATCCGAACAATCATCAAGTCACTAGCAGCCTGACAGGGATTACAGGAGGCGAGGTCGTCGTCTTCATCATTGCGGCAAGGCTTACAAGTTTGGCAGTTCTTTATAGATGTGGTACCGTCAGGATACCAATCATCATAGGCTTCATCATTATTACTCTGCAATAGATACATTGAAAGCGCCCCGGCAGCTGCCACAATAGCTGCAATCGTAGAAACCATCGCATATTGTTGTACTTTGAATTTAACAAAAAGCGCGATTGCTTTTGCGTACCATATTGGCGCATTCACACAGCAGGCAATAGCATATGGTCCACAACACCAACAATTAACAGCTGATACTACGCTATATGCGAAAACAACTGCAAACCCAGCTGCTATCACAGCTAAAGTTACGGCTGTGCTATTCAAGACTCCGGCGATTATCGATGACTGGCTAATAACATCATCCAACAAATCAATAATCTCCGAATAACTGCCTGTAGTATGCTGAACTTCATAAGAAGTAATTTTGGGCAAATCCAAGGTAACCGTAACCGTGTGCTCCTGCGCAACCTTGTCCTGCCAGGTATAAACCCCATCCTTAGCCGGTTTTGCCAGTATCCAGTCGTCGATACTTCCGCTATCGGCGGTAAATGAAGACATCCACAGGCTGAATTCGTCATTCTGGGTATCCGAAAGTTTAGGAGATATACAGCTATTCGAGAAAGCGTAAGTGAAACCGGAATTATAGGAACTTTCGTAAGCGCTATCCATAGAAACTACGCTATTGCAAAAAGCCTTCCATTGGGATTCATGAAATGACTCTGTAATCGACTCCAAAACTTGAACGCAATAATTAAAAGCTAAAAGCGCTTTGTAAGCTTCTTCAAGCGCAAGAACAGCGCTAGTTTCAAGGGCGACACTAGCCAATCCAGCAACCCAGAATGAACATATTACAGGAGTACTGGCAGTAACCAGTGCTGCCGCCGCTAATGCGCTGGCAATAAGCGTATACATTATAGCTTCATTCATGTAATCCTGCGCTTCCAAATAGGTAACTTCATAGTTAGAAAGATAGGCAATATCAAAGCTGTCTTCCATATTCGCGTTGGCTTGGGCAAGATTATTGAAGGCGGTAGCGTAAATCGAGGCTGCGGCCAGCGAACCGGCATCGGCGGCATTGGCTGAACAGGTTTTATCCAAAGAGACCCTGCCGATATTGATTGTGGCGATTGCGGCAATCAGCAGGATAACCAGAATTACAAGTAAAAAAGGAGTGATCTGGCCGGATACCCCGCTCCTTTTCTTGAATTGTTTATTTTCGCTAAACCAGGCAAAAAACAAGTTTTCCCCTTTATTTAAACAGATAAACGTCTTTCTCCGTCATCGCCTCGGCCTCATATGTCCCCGGAGGCTCTTCTCCGGCAGAAATCTGGCCGGCTGCTTCGCGCGTAGAATTATAGTTTACCTGGCGTTTGATAATATTGTCGCTGGACCACTTCCACAAACTAAGCAGTCCGGCGAGCAACGCCACCATTATAACAAAAACAAGCGTAAATTCCAAGGTTACCTGCGCCTTCTTTATCATTGCATGCTCCGGGACCTTTCCAAACTTGCCTGATCAGGATAGTATTTTCCGCCTTCGCCCAGATATTGCTCAAACTGCTGATAAGTAGTCTGCTTATTTGCGCTGTCAAATCCCAGAGCGAGATTGGCATTTAAAACATCTGTGGCGCTAAGCGTTCTCTTTGTGGCAATGCTTCCGGAGCCCTCTGTTTTGACAAAAGCCCTGTTCGAACTTATGGTATTCTGAAAACTACTGTTATTTGTTTCCACGTCGCCTTCGGCGGGCTGGTCTTCATCTTCGCGTTGAGTTACGTCTATCGCGCCGGCCTCGTTAAGCTGGTATTTGTTTACGCTCTTTTTCTCCTCATAATAACCGTATTCATCCGGCTCTTCGCCCTTTGACCATAGAATATTCGAGCTGCTGCTAAAAGACTGCAGCTGGCCCAATTCCATAGGATTGGTAACATTGGGCATTCTCCGGAAGGCTACCCGGGTATAAGTAGCTGCGTTATTTTCGGACCTGGCTGTTTTTAACGCCGCCCTAAAGGTCTGCATCAGGTAAGATTGCTGGCGGTTGATTTTTTCGCTATAATTTATAAGGAAGGAAAATGCCACGATAATCAACGTCCCCAGGATAGCGAATTCCGTAGCTGTTTGCGCCTTCCTCCCTCTGAACATAGCGTCATCTCCTTAATCAGCAGAACTAGAATCCTCAACCTTGGAACTGTAAGTAATCACCGCGCTTTCGTTAGTTTGTGATGTCTTTTGGCCGCCGCTTCCTTCGGTTAAGGTCGCCGTCGAGCTCGAAGCATAGTTCGATTCGGATTCATTTATTTCCAGCCCCGAAGTATCTTGCTGGTAGGCTTTATGCTCCTTGCCTATCCAGTTATCAGTCATATCTTTTATTTTGCCGCTTACCCCGCGTTTGAAATAAATCTCCATTCCAATCAACACCAAGGTCACTATGCCGATAACCAATACGACCTCGGTTACACTCTGCCCTCTTTTGTAGATCATCTGTTTCATCTGCCCCATCTGTCGCTTGAGTCAACGCCTAAGCTTTCGCTTGCCTGCCGGGTAGTTTTTTCAGTGCCGGTTTCGGTATTGGCGCTGCTTGAAACTGTTTTATCCGCGGTTTTTTCTTCCAACTGCCATTTTCTCATCGCAATATTCAGCTCTTTTTGTTTAGCGCTTAATGTTTCCTGCTTGCTGCTCAACTGTTCCATCAGGCTTTCCCAAACCGCGCTGTATTTGGCAACACTGTGCAGCTGGGTTGCCAAAGCGTTAACCTCCTCCTGCAAAACCTTTGTTTCCGCCTTCAGCGTCAATATCTCGTCGGTATAACGATGGCTGCTGCCGTAAGTTATTGTGTTCGTAGAAGCCGAGGTTATCTCGGACTCCAGGCCCTTATTCTCCGCGCTGGATGCGGTAGTATTCCCTGGAGAATAGCTTCCCGCGCCGAGCTGTTCGGATTGGCTACGCACATTCCCCTGAAACCCGCGCTTCATATAAACCAACATGGCAATAATGGCGGCTGCCACTATTGCCAGTAGGTAAATATACTCCAGCGTGCTTTGGCCTTTACGCAACACTTATTAATTACCCCAATTTTCGCTGCTTTGCCCGGCTAAAGTTTCCGTGCCGGTCTTTTCCTGTTGGTTTTGGGTGATTTCGGTCGTCGTAACCCCGGCCGCGACATTTTCCACCTTCGCTACATTGGTTTTAGTGGTATAGGTCGAAGTAGTATACCCCGGAGAATACTGCTGGCCAACCTGATCCGTAGATTCTTTCAATCTCCCCTGAAACCCGCGCTTCATATACACGCCCATAGCAATGAGCGCCGCCACTACGAACCCGGCTAAAATAACATATTCCAAGGTGCTTTGGCCCCGCGAATTACGTATCAGCATATCTTTTACCTCCTTACAAAAATTTTATTTCAATACCTTATTGATTTACCGCGCTGGTAATTTTCTG
>JAQUOO010000051.1 GCA_028717055.1 Candidatus Omnitrophota bacterium
TTAAAGCGCGCGTTAAAATTAGGGGTAGAAAGCGAGAATGAAGAAGGATCTGTGGTATTGAGGATTCCGCAAGATGCGGAAGAATTTAAGAATAAATTGCAGGAACAATTACCGGAAGGGATCATAATAAAACATGTCGAAAGAAATTTTAGTTAATATCGAGCCGCAGGAGAAACGCGTTGCGCTTGTTCAGGACGGCCAATTGCAGGAATTTTATATCGAACGGCCGCAGGACAGGACTATTGTCGGCAACATTTATAAGGGTAAAATTGAAGCAGTCCTGCCTTCTTTGGGCGCGGCTTTTGTGGATATCGGGCTTCCCAAGAAGGGGTTTCTCTATTTATCCGAAATTGAATTTGCGTTTGAATCGGTAGATGAGCCTAAGGCCCAAAAAGATAAAGAGATTAAGAAAGGGCAGGAAGTTTTGGTTCAAGTGGTTAAGGAATCCTTTGGCACCAAGGGGCCGAGGTTATCGACACATATCGGTTTGGCCGGAAGATACTTGGTAATTATGCCGCAGGACAAACAAGTAGGCATATCGCGCAGGATCGAAGACGATATTGAAAGGCGGCGCTTGCGCCAGATATTTAACGAATTAAAGCTTCCCAAAGACGTTGGTTTTATCGTGCGGACTGCTGCCTGCGGTAAATCCAAACAGGAACTTGGCCGCGACGCTCAATTCCTTTATAAGCTCTGGAAGAGGCTGGAGAAGATCGTGGAGCAGAAAAAAGCCCCCAGCCTTATTTACGAGGAATATGATCTTACCCTAAGGGCGATCAGGGATTCCTTTACCGAAGATGTTACCAAATTGATCGTGGATTCCAAGCCCGAATATTACCGTATCCAAAACTTTATGCGCACGTTCTTAAGTTACCTGGCTAAGAAAGTGGAATTTTACCGGGGAGATGATTTATTCGCTGAAAAAGATATTGAAAGGCAGATTGCCCGTATAAACGAAAGTAAAGTTTATTTAAAATCAAAAGCGTATTTAGTTATCGAACCTACGGAAGGTTTGGTGGTTATTGATGTAAATAGCGGAGGGTTCAAAAAGAAATTCAATCAGGAAGAAACTGCTTTCAAGGTCAATACCGAAGCAGCCATTGAAGCTGCCCGTCAACTGGTTTTACGCGATCTAGGCGGTATAATCGTTATCGATTTTATTGATATGGAGAAAGAAGGGCATCGCCGCGAGATATTTAATATATTGAAGAAGGCGTTAAGCAATGACCGGGCAAAATACGACATCCTGGGTATTTCCAAATTTGGAGTCGTGGAGATGACCCGTGAACGAATACATAAGACCGTGCAGATGCTTTCTTTCCAAACCTGTCCTTATTGCCAGGGAAGAGGCAGGGTAAAATCAGCTACTACAATAGCCATTTACGCCTTAAAGGAACTAAAGAGGTTCTTGAAAGATAAAACCCTGAAAGAAGTCAATGTTACGCTTTTTCCCTCGGTAATCGCCGAAATATTGAAAAATAAAGAAGACCTAAGGTCTATAGAACATAGATTTAAGACCAAGGTAAATTTTATCTCTAATCCTACTCTGCATATCGAGGATGTCCATATCGTTTAGCTTTCGTTCGGCTATAATCTATACAGAGCATTCCCGGGTTTGCGATAAATTGGTTCCTCTGGGCAAAAGAGGGACATTTGAATTACCTCTCCATTAGCATTTTATAATACGCTTTTAATGAATATTGACCTGGCAAGAAAAGCAGATTTTTGGATTGGCGTGCCCCTTGCGGTGCACAAGGCTAAGCTCCTTATTTCCCGCTCCATACTATAATCTCGGGCTTTTTTATCAATCTCAGCATGATTTGGCCGGGGCTGAAAAGATGTTTCAGAAGGCGGCAGAAATTAACCCGGATTTTCGGGATGTCAGAAGGAGGTTGGATAAGCTAAGAAGGGAGAAAAGATAGAGTTTTTTGCCTTGACCCGCATATCTTGTTGGTATATAATAATAGCCTTTAGTAATCTGTTAAATCCATTAAAAGGGAGAGTCAGAAATGTATGCTATAATTGAAGTTGGAGCAAAACAGTACAATGTTGCAAAAGGCGATGTCATCCTTATTGATAACCAGCCGCTCAAAGAGGGCAAGGAGATAACGCTGGATAAGGTGCTTTTAGTCTCTAAAGACAAAAAAGTAGAGGTTGGCCAGCCGTATTTGAAGAATGTAAAGGTAACCGCTGAGGTTCTATCCAGCATAAAAGGCGAGAAAACAATAGCTTTCAAATATCGCCGCCGTAAATCTTCGCATTGGACAAAGGGCCATCGCGCCAAATTAATAGAGTTAAAGATTAAATCCATAGAAGTAGCAGGCTAAAAACGTGTCTATCGCGTTTGTTGACCAGGCGAAAATTTACGTAAAAGCCGGAGATGGCGGCAGGGGCAGCTCCAGTTTATACCGCGACAGGTCTATGCGTGTGGGTAGGCCTGACGGAGGAGACGGCGGACGGGGCTCTGATATTATAGTTGTCGCCGACAGGAATCTTCATACTCTTTTAGATCTAAAGTATAACCAGCATTTCCGGGGTAAACACGGCGGTCATGGCTCAGGTAATGATAAAAAGGGGCGCGCTGCCGAACCGGTAATTATCCGCGTGCCTGTAGGGACCACGATTACCGACACTAAGGGTAACTGTGTTTTGCGCGATCTGAAAGTTGACGGGGAGAAAGTTATAGTAGCTGCCGGAGGCGCAGGCGGTAAAGGGAATAATAAACATAGCCTTCAGGGTTTCCCCGGAGGAGTTGGCGAAGAAAAAGAGTTAATGTTGGACCTTAAGCTTATGGCTGAGGCCGGGGTGATTGGCTTTCCGAATGCGGGAAAATCTACTTTAATTTCCAATGTTTCTAATGCCCGGCCTGAAATCGCGGCATATCCTTTTACCACTAAATTTCCCATCCTTGGATTTGTCAGCCGTGGTGGGAAAACATTTGTAGCCGCGGACATTCCCGGGCTCATTAAAGGTTCGGCAGAAGGAAAAGGTTTAGGGGATAGGTTCTTAAGGCATATTGAGCGCACCAGGATTCTTATCCATGTAGTGGATATGGCGGGGTTCGAAGGAAGGGACCCGCTGGAAGATTATAAGACGATCAATCAGGAGTTGAAAAGATTTAGCCCGTCGGTCGCTAAGAAAACCCAGGTAATCGCCGCTAATAAGATGGATTTGGATGGAGCGAAAAATAACCTTAAGAGGTTTAAGAAAGCGGTAAAAAAAACGGTTTTTCCTATATCCGCGTTAAATAAGGAAGGGCTGGAGGAATTAATTGATGCAGTCGCAAAAAAATTATAAAAGAATAGTGGTGAAGATAGGTTCAAGCCTTTTTTGTTCCAGCGCAGGCAAACTGGATACTGCTATGTTGAGTAACATCGCCAGCCAGGTTTTTAGCCTGTTGAAAGAGGGCAAAGAGATTGTTCTTGTTTCTTCAGGCGCGATAGCCCTAGGGATGTCGGTTTTAAAACTAACGGATCGGCCGAAAGAACTTAGTTTTCTGCAGGCAGCCGCGGCTGTGGGGCAGAATGAATTGATGGATGTTTACCGGGATTTTTTTAAAGAGCGGGGGATTAATTGCGCTCAATTGCTTTTGACTTGGGAGGATTTTTCCGATCGTAAGCGATATTTGAACGCCAAAAACACGCTTAATACTCTCCTTAAACTAAAGAGCGTTCCTGTAATCAATGAGAACGATACCGTCTCGACCGATGAGATTAAATTCGGGGATAATGACCGGCTAAGCGCATTGGTTTCGATTTTAGTCGGCGCGGATCTTTTAATTATACTTTCCGATGTTGAGGGGCTTTGGGATGAAAATAGGAAAATAATCCGGGTTGTGGACAAGATTACCGGGACCGTTAAATCTCTGGCAAGCGCGCCCAAAAAGAAGACTTCTGTCGGCGGAATGGTTACTAAATTGGAGGCAGCGGCTGTAGCTGTCAGTTCAGGTATCCCTTGTGTAATTGCCAGCGGCCATAAAAAAGATATAATTAAATTATTGGCGGAGGACATTGGCAGCAACGGAACACTGTTTTTATCCGGGAATAAAATGCTCGGAGCTAAAAAACGCTGGATAGCTTTTGGGACTAAGCCCAAAGGAAAAATCATAGTTGATGATGGCGCGAAGAAAGCCTTACTTAATAAAAAGAGTTTACTTTCGGTGGGGATAGTTTCCTGTTCGGGAAATTTTTCTTCCGGGGATGTGGTAAGTATTTGCAATAATGATTATGTTGAGTTTGCCCGCGGTAAAGCCGGCCTTGCGGCAAAAGAACTTGAAAAAATCCAAGGAAAGCGTTTTGCCAAAGAAATCATTCACCGCGACAACATAGTTATATTATAGGTTTCCATCTCCACTTACGATGTGGAGGAGGAAAGAATGGAATTGAAAAAAGAAATCATACAAATTGCCAAAAACGCCAAACTTGCTTCCGGGTATCTGGCTAATCTTGCGAGTAGCGAGAAGAACAGAATCCTGGAAGAGATGGCCAGAAATCTCGAGGATAAAAAGGCCAAGATTATTGCTGCGAATAAAAAGGATATTGCCGCGGCTAAAGACGCAAAATTATCCAGCGCTTTTATTGACCGGCTTTCCCTGGATAATAAAAGAATCGAGGCTATGGTTATCGGCCTCCTGGATATCGCCAAGCTTGATGATCCGATAGGCAAAGAGATAAAATCCTGGCAGGTCCCTTCGGGTTTGCGGATACATAAGGTGCGCGTTCCGTTGGGTGTAATTGCTATAATTTATGAAGCCCGCCCGAATGTTACCGCGGATTGTATCGGTTTGACCTTTAAATCGGGTAATAGCGTAATTTTAAGAGGAGGAAGAGAAGCCCTGAATTCCAATATCGCTATTTTTGAAGCGATTAATGAAGCGGTCAAAAGGAATCATCTTCCGGATGGCGCAATAAATATCATTACCGCTAAAGACAGGCGCGCTATCGATGTCTTGCTCAAATTAAATGACTATATTGATGTAGTTATCCCGCGGGGAGGCGAAGGGCTTATTAAAAAAGTCGTGAGGCTTTCGCGGATACCCGTAATCAAGCACTATAAGGGAATCTGCCATGTTTTCGTCGATGGCTATGCGGATTTGAATATGGCTGAAACTATTTGTTTTAACGCCAAGGTAGAGCGGCCGGGAGTTTGCAATGCTATGGAGAGCATGCTTGTGCATCGCGATGTTGCCGCCCGTTTCCTCCCCGGAATGCTCAAGAAGTTTAAAGAAGCCCGGGTGGAAATCCGGGGCTGCGCTCTTACGCAAAAAATCGGCAAGAATGGAATAAAAAAAGCTATGGACAAGGATTACCGCACCGAATATTCGGATTTAATCCTTGCGGTGAAAGTGGTGGATAGTTTTGATGAGGCGGTCGACCACATAAATGAATACGGCTCGCATCATTCGGATAGCATTGTTACTGACAATAAGAATAACGCTAAAGAGTTCCTCAAAAGAGTGGATTCGGCTTGTGTGTATGTGAATGCCTCGACCCGTTTTACCGATGGAAATCAGTTCGGCATGGGCGCGGAAATAGGCATCTCTACCGATAAATTGCACGCCCGCGGCCCGATGGGGCTGGAAGAATTGACCAGCTATAAATATATTGTGTATGGAAACGGGCAGGTTAGGAAATAATTACAAATGACAAAATCCAAAGCACAAGATAAATCAAAATCAAAATTACAAATGTAAAAACCAGGGTTTTGTCATTTGTAATTTTTCATTTAAGTTTATTTTGAATTTTGGAATTTGGTATTTGACATTAACAGCTTCTTTGGCTTGCAATTTTACCTTTTGCGTTTTTACTTTTGAGCTTAACCGATTAAATATATGAAGATAGGTATTTTAGGCGGCACATTTAACCCCGTTCATATCGGCCATTTGATTTTAGCCGAAGAAGCAAGGGAAAAGCTCGGGCTGGATAAGATTATTTTTGTGCCGGTGAATCTTCCTCCGCATAAAGATAGCCAGGATATCGCTGACGCGGCCAGCCGGCTTAAAATGCTTAAATTAGCCGTAAAGGGAAATAAATATTTTGGGGTCTCGGATGTAGAGATAAAAAGAAAAGGCCGCTCTTATACAATTGATACAATACGCATATTCAAGAATAAGTTTCCCCGCGACCAATTTTATTTTATCATTGGTTCGGATTTGCTTAAATATCTGGATGAATGGAAGGATCTGGAAGAAATAAGCAAATTAGTCAAATTTGTTACAGCTGCCCGGCCGGGTTACCCTCTGGAGAATATACCGCCGCATTTTGAAACTTTGGAAATAAGAGCGGTTGATGTTTCGGGTTTCCAGGTTCGCCAGCGCATAAAAGAAAATAAGTCGTTTAGATACATTGTTCCTGAAGCCGTGTTTGATTTTATAAATAAAAAAAGGCTATATAAATGAAGATAAAAATTGCTCCGTCAATATTATCCGCTGACTTTAGCTGCCTGGGAGAAGAGATTAAAAGAGTTGAGAAGGCTGGCGCCGATATGCTTCATATCGACGTTATGGACGGGCATTTTGTCCCAAATATCACTATCGGCCCGGTTGTGGTCAAATGTATCCGTAAATGCACAAAATTACCTTTGGATGTGCACTTGATGATTGAAAACCCGCAAAAATATATCGATACTTTTATTGATGCCGGAAGCGATATGATTACGGTGCATATAGAAACTATTTCCGGTTCAGGCCTCAAGATGCAAGAGAGGAAGCTGAAATCCAGAGGGATTAAGTTCGGCGTATCTCTTAATCCGGCTACACCTGTAGCCAGGATTAAATCTGTATTGAAATACGCGGATTTTATTCTGGTAATGTCGGTTAATCCGGGTTTTGGCGGGCAAAGCTTTATTCCGGCGGCAATTTCCAAGATAAAAGAATTGCGCGCGATTTTTAAAGGAGATATTTCTGTGGATGGCGGCATAAACGAGTTAACCGCGCAAAGCGTTATCAGGGCCGGCGCCAATGTTCTGGCAGCCGGATCCTATATTTTTGGCGCGAAAGACAAAAGAAAAGCTATAGAAAGGATTAGAAATGCAGGGTAATAGCGAGATTAAATTCGGAACAGACGGATGGCGGGCGGTAATTGGCGATACTTACAATTTCAAGAACTTGAGGATTTTGGCTCAAGCTACGGCGGATTACCTGGGAGAAGGAAAAAAAATTGTTATCGGTTTCGATACCCGTTTTATGTCGGGAAAATTCGCCTTTGTTGTAGCCGAAGTTATAAGTAATAATGGCATAGCGGTAATTCTTTCAGACAGGCCGGTGCCTACCCCGGCATTAAGCCTGGCAGTAAAAAATATGAAAGCCGATTTAGGGATTATGATTACCGCTTCCCACAATCCGGCAGAATACAACGGTTTCAAAGTGAAGATGCCTTCAGGCGGTGCTGCCCCGGTTGAAGTTACCCAGGAAATCGAAAAACTCTTGGGCCAAAAAGCCCCCGCGGAAAAAAGCGGAAAGACAATTTCTATCAAAGAAGCCGATTTAACCAAGGATTATGTCAAGTTCATTCGTTCGTATATCGATTTTAAGAAAATAAAGAACAAGAAGTTTAAAGTTTTGGTTGATGCGATGTATGGCTCGGGAGATAGTTTTATTGGCCAGATTTTAGAAGGCACCAGGATTAAGCTTGAGTTTATGCGTAACTCAATAAATCCTTCTTTTGGCGGCAAGAGGCCGGAGCCGGTTGAGGAAAATCTGGAAGAGTTAAAAGAGCGGGTGAAAAAAGAAAAATTCGATTTGGGCATTGCTCTTGATGGAGACGCAGACAGAATTGCCGCGGTAGCGCCCGGCGGCGTATTTATCCATCCTCAGAAAATTTTAGGCCTTTTAGCGCTGCATTTAAATCAGGACAGGGGCTGGTCCGGCGGTTTGGTAAAAACGATTTGCGGGACGATGATGATGGACAACATAGCCAATTTTCTAAAGATCAAGCTTTATGAAACTCCGGTTGGCTTTAAGTATATCTCTAATCTTATGGAAACGGAAGATATAGTCGCCGGAGGCGAAGAAGCCGGGGGGATGGGGGTAAAAAATTACATCCCTGAACGCGATGGAAGCATGGCCGGAATGCTGTTAATTGAAATGATGATTTTTCGCAATAAAAACATCCTTAAGATACTGAATGAGATGGAAAAACAGTTCGGCAAGTTTTATTATGTGCGCGCTGACCTGCATCTGAAGAAACGGGTGGCGCCCAAGAAGGAAAACCTGCCGAAAGAATTATTGGGCAAGAAGGTGGTTGATATAAAAGATTATGACGGTTTAAAACTGCTTTGTGTTGATCAATGGTTGATGTTCCGCGGTTCGGGAACCGAGCCGATTATGCGCATTTACGCAGAAGCAAGAAGCCTGGCGCAGGCTAAGAAACTTTTGGAATTGGGAAAGAAGGTAATCTTGGAGAATGGCGTATAGGCTTA
>JAQUOO010000052.1 GCA_028717055.1 Candidatus Omnitrophota bacterium
CAATAAAATCCACATCCTCAAGGCTTAAAGCGACAAGCTCCGATATTCTTAATCCGCTGGAATAAAAAGTCTCCAGGATAGCGCGGTTACGTAAACCTAATTCATCTTCATCGTCTTTTGGCAAAACAGATTCGATTAATTTAGCGACCTCTTCTTCCGTCATAAAAGACGGCAGGTGTTTATCGAGTTTCGGGCTGGAAAGCATAAGGATAGGATTAGTTTTAATCAGGCCTTCCCGGCTTAAGAACCTGAAGAAACTGCGCAAAGCCGACAGGTGCCGGCCGACGCTGCGGTTACCCAAACTCTTCTCTTTGAGGACAGCAAGGTATTTTCGTAAAAGCAAATAATCTATTTTATCTAAGTCAACTTTTCCGCAAAACTTATAAAAATCGTTTAAATCAAGTTTATAATTCAATAGGGTGTGCTGCGAATAATTCTTTTCAATTTCCATATAACGCATGAATTTCTCTATATATTTATCCATATTTATAGACTTAAAAAATTAAAGTGAGAAATCCAAAACCACACTAAAATTAAAACCGTTTATTCAGATTAATGACAAATGTCAAAGCACAAAATTCAAAAATAAATTTAAATGACAAATACCCAATGACAAAACATGGGTTTTGATATTTGGATTTTGAGTTTTGAATTTATTTTGGGCTTTGAATTTTGTCATTTGGCATTAAGCTTTTTAGTTTTGACTTTTTGATTATGCCTGTGTTTTCTCCTCGGGTAACGTTCTTGAGGTAAATGTGCATTTGGGAAAATTCGAACAGCCATAAAAGAAACCGCGCGAAGAACGCCGCTCAATAAGTTCTCCTCCGCAACCCTCCTGGGGGCATTTAACGCCGGTGGTAATCGACTTGGAATTCTTGCATTCCGGAAAAGCCGAACAACTTAAGAACTTCCCCTTTCTGCCCCACTTAACAATCATCGGTTTACCGCATTTATCGCAGATTTGATCCGTGGTAATAACTTCTTTTTTAATATTAGCCTGGGCGAAATCAACGCTGACTTTAAATGGCGCGTAGAAATCCTGCAAGACTTTAAGCCGGGTTAACGCGCCTTCCTCGATTTGATCCAATTCTTCTTCCATTCCGGCGGTAAAATTTACATCGATAATCTTGGGAAAATATTCAACCAGTAAATCACAAACTTTAAAGCCCAATTCCGTCGGGTTAAGATACCCCTTGATCCTGCGCACATAATCGCGCAATATCAAAGTATAGATTATCGGGGCATATGTTGATGGACGGCCAATCCCTTCTTCTTCCAGGGCCTTGACCAGGGAACTATCCGAGAAGCGGGCCGGCGGCTTGGTAAAATGCTGCGAAGGCGAAAGTTTCAATAATTCCAGAATATCGCCTTTCTCTAAAACCGGGATTACATTCTTTTTGGGCTTATTATTATCAGCTTCATCCTCTTCTTCGGTTTTATTATAGACTGCCATAAAACCGCCAAAAGCCAACAGGCTGCCTGAAGCATTGAATTTATATTGGCCGGCCTCTATGACAACTGAAGTTACGGAATAAACCGCAGGAGTCATTTGGCTGGCTACAAAACGATTATAAATAAGCTCGTATAATTTTTGCTGATCAGGAGTTAAGAAGTTCTTTAGACTTGCGGGATGGCGCGAGACAAATGTCGGGCGGATTGCCTCATGCGCTTCCTGAGCGAGCTTCTTAACCTTATAAGAATTTGGTTTCTCCGGCAGATATTCCTTGCCGAAACTTCTGGCTATATATTCCCGCACTTCCTTTATCGCTTCGGGAGCTACCCTTGGAGAATCCGTACGCATATAAGTAATCAAACCAACCGGATTATCCGCGCCTAAATCGATGCCTTCATAAAGCTGCTGAGCCACCAGCATTGTTTTGCTGGCGTTAAACCTCAGCTTGTTAAACGCTTCCTGCTGCATTGTGCTGGTAATAAAAGGGGCGTCGGCAAAACGCCTCTTTTCGCTTTTCTTGACCTCGGATACCGCAAACTGTCTTTGCTTTATATCATCGCACAATTTATCCGCTTCTTCTTTTTTCTTAATTTCTGTCTTTTGGCCATTTATCTTTTCCAGTTTAGCCAGGAATTTATCATTCCCCCTGGCTAGATCCGCTTCAATCTCCCAATACTCCTGAGAAACAAATTTCTGGATTTCTCTTTCCCTCTCAATAATCAGCCTTAAAGCCACTGATTGAACGCGTCCCGCGCTTAAACCCCGGGCAATCTTCTTCCAGAGTAACGGGCTCAAGAAATAACCCATAATTCTATCCAGCACCCTGCGCCCTGCCTGGGCTTCAATCATCTTAGCGTCGAATTCGCGCGGATGCTTAAAAGCCTCATTAACGGCAGCCGGAGTGATCTCATGAAAAGTAACCCTCAAGATTTTAGCTTTCTTAAGAAGCCGCTCTTTAATCTGCCAGCCGATTGCTTCGCCTTCACGGTCAGGGTCGGTAGCGACATAAACAACCTCTTTGTTCCTGGCTTCTTTCTTGAGCCCGCTTAGGATCTTCTGCCTTCCGGCGATCGTGACATATTCCGGTTCAAAATCCTTATCGATTTCCACGCCGAGTTTTTTCTGCGGCAGGTCGACGATATGGCCCATGGAAGATACTACACTAAAAGCATCGCCTAAAATCCTTCCAATGGTCTTGGCTTTAGTCGGCGATTCCACGATAACTAAGTTTTTTTTCTTCATTAAACGATCCTCACAAATTGTTTGCCTGGAAGCTGCCTGATCAATTTCCTGACCTGTAAATTTAAAAGTATCCCGGAAACCCGGGAAACATCCATATCCGCTTTCCCGATCAATTCATCCAAAGTCACTGCCTGGCGCGTTATCAAACCATAAAGCCTATTTTCGCCTTTATCATCCAAACCCCGTCCCAGGCTCAAGCTATCTTTTACGCTTAAAGCCTCCGGCTGGGGCTGGCTGGCTTTAAGTTCTTTTAATTTACTTGCTAATATGGGCTCCAGTTCTTCAATTATGTCGTCGGCGCTCTCGACCAGTTTCGCCCCCTCCCGCAAGAGCTGATTAGTTCCTTTGCTGGCAAAGGCATCTGCGCGCCCCGGGACACTAAAGACTTCGCGGCCCTGTTCATTGGCATGAGTTACAGTAATCAATGCGCCGCTTTTCTGCGGAGCCTCCACTACTACCACCCCTAACGATAAACCGCTGATTATCCTGTTCCTGGCGGGAAAATTTCCCTTGTCCGGACGGATAGATAAAGGAAATTCTGAAATTACCGCCACTTTCCCTTCAATCTCTCCAAATAGCCTTTTATTCTCCGGAGGATAAACTATATCTAAACCGCAGCCTAATACTGCCAGAGTGCGGCCATTAGCCTTTAAGGCGGATTGATGGCTAAACGTATCTATGCCGCGCGCTCCCCCGCTTACTACGGTAAAGCCCTTCTCCGCTAATTCCCGGCTCAGCTTCTCCGACATAATTCTGCCGTAAAGGGAAGCCCGGCGCGTGCCTACCATGGCAATGGAAAAGAAATCTTGGGGCAAAATCTCGCCTTTTACAAATAAGAGTAACGGCGGGTCAAGTATAGACTTCAAACTGACAGGATAAAATTCACTGTCTAAGGGAATAAGAGTAACCTTGTTTTTCTCGATTAACTTAATCTGACGGCCTAAGTCTACTCTTTTTCTTCCTTCAACTATTTTTTTAGCAACATCCCGGCCTATGTTTTCCACTTCAGAGAGCTCGTCTAATGAAGCCTCCAATATTGCCCCGGGAGTTTTGAATCTTGCCAAAAGGCTTTTCCCCCGCCTTGCCCCAATTCCAGGAGTTAGCGCCAAACGCAACCAGTCTGCTGATTTCTGGGTTAGCATAATAATTTACAAAAACCCTCCGCGAAACACATATGCAAATCTCCTCTTCCTCTAATTTTGGGTTTTGCGCTAATCCCTAGCCTCTTTTTAAGGCCTGTTGCTTTGCGCGGGAAAAAGTTTAAGAATCCTGCCGGCAGCCTGTTTTACCGAAAGCCCGGAGGTATCAATGGTCTTGTCCGCTTCAGCGTAATACGGAGAACGCAATTTTAAAAGTAACCCGATTTGTTTTTCAGGATCCTTTACGTTAAGCAGCGGGCGGTGGGCTTGCCCGGAAACCCGTTTTAGTATAACTTCAGGGATGGCCTTCAGGCAAATCATTGTCCCTGAGCCTTTCATAATCCTTATGTTCTCTTCATTAATCACTATCCCGCCGCCGCAAGCCACAACAAAACCATTTTCTTTGGCTATCTCTTTAAGCGCTTTTTTTTCAACCCGCCTGAAATACGGCTCGCCATCTTTGGCAAAGATATCGGCTATGGTTCTTTTTTCTTTTAGCTCAATGAAATCGTCAAGGTCGACAAAATGCCACTTCTTTTTTTTGGCTAATTCGCGTCCTACCACGCTCTTGCCCGTTCCCATAAACCCCACCAGATAGATATTCATAATTAACCAAGCAAGCATAGGTTAGGCACAGGTAAAGAAGAAAAGTATTTTTACTTTACCCATGCCTTTACCTTATTTTGCCTATTCTTTATACGCTGTCAAAACCGCCTCGCATAGCTGCGTTTTGAGTTCCTTAGTGGTAGGATAAACTGTGTTATACCACTTGCCATCTTTACCCTGGTGCCTCGGCATGCTGACGAATAACCCCTGGCTGCCATCAACTATGCTAAAACCCTTGATTATTATCCCTGCCAAAGACACATCGGCAAAGGCCTTTAGCTTCGATTCGCCGTTAAGCCGGTAAATCCGGCTAACCTGAATTTCTTTGCCATCCATTGCAATCACCCCCTTCTAATTCAATAGACGTAAGGGGTAGAGTTTTCTAACTAATTCTCCTTAAATAATTTTTAAAGTTGCCTTTAATATCTTCCAGGGAGTCTGAACCGAATTTCTCCAGCAAGGCATCGGCTAAAACAAACGCGCTTGCCGCCTCCGCAACCACTGCCGCAGCAGCCACTACCGAAGTATCCGAACGCTCGGTAGCTGCCCTGGAAGCCTTTTTATTGTTTATATTAACCGAACATAAAGGATTCATCAAAGTGCATATAGGCTTCATACAGGCGCGTAAAATTATATCTTCGCCGTTAGATATGCCGCCTTCGATTCCGCCGGCATTATTTGTTTTATGGAAATACCCCTTGGGCCTGGAATAAAAAATCTCATCGTGCACTTCCGAGCCAAAACTAACCGCATACCCTAACCCCAGGCCGATCTCCAGAGCTTTTATTCCGGGAATAGATATTAAAGCCTGCGCCAGCCTTCCGTCCAAACGCTTGTCAGGCTGAACATAACTTCCCAGGCCTACCGGCGCGCCTTTAATGGTTACTTCGAATATTCCGCCAACAGTATCTTTATTTTTTAGGGCTTCGCTTATTTTGGCTTTCATGCCCAAAGGGCTGTTTTCGCCGCCAACAGACAGAACCCGGCTGATAATGCTAATTCTGAATTCATTCAATAAAATCTTGCATAACGCGCCTATGCCAACGGTTGCCGCGGTGCTCCGGGCAGAAGCCCGCTCCAAAACTTCCCTTATATCCGAAAATCCGTATTTTAACAACCCGGCCAGATCCGCATGCCCCGGGCGGGGGCACAATACCTTATGAAGCTTCTCGATGCTGGAATCTTTGTTTTCAACAAGAAGCGTGATAGGGCTGCCTAAAGTCGTGCTGTTTTTTAAGCCCGAAAGGAGTTTGGCCCGGTCATTCTCAATCTGCATACGCTTGCCCCGGCCAAATCCGGACTGCCTGCGTTTTAGCTCTTTATTAATCAGTGCCGAAGTTACCCTAAGGCCTGCCGGCATACCTTCCAAAATCGCGACTATTGCCTTGCCATGCGATTCACCTGCGGTCAAAAGACGCAACATGCTGTCTCCTTTCGTGTTGCCTTGCGATAACTCAATTGTAAGTTTGACTTAAAAGTTAAAATGCAAAACCAAAAACTGTTAATGTCAAAGGCCAAAGCACAAAATCCAAAATAAATCTAAATGACAAATGCTAAATGACAAAACTTCTGTTTTGGTATTTAACCTTTGGGCTTGGGATTTATTTTGGATTTTGAATTTTGTCATTTGTCATTACACTTTTGACTTTATATAGCAGCCTGTCTATTTCCACAGCCCGCGCTGGTTCTGACGCGCCTGCCGGTATAACTTAGAAAATAAATCCGCGTATTTGACATTCGGCGGGTAGGTCATCAAAGACGCGTACCCTTCTTCTACAATCTTGGCATTTACGAAAGTGCCGTCTTTTAGAAATACATACGCTAAGAGCCTATCGTATTTATCATATTTATCGACGTCAAATTCCAGGCTTACCCGCTTGCCCTCAACCAAACTCCTGGTGAATCTGAAAGAGCGCTCTCCCAGTTTTTGAATAGCGGCAACGTCCTGTTTAGAGCGCTGCGCATCGCGGTAAAGCTTCCTGGAAACATGCATTTCCGGGGTGTCGATTCCGATAAGCCGGACTTTTTCCCCTGTCTCAAGCGCAAGAGTATCCCCATCTACCACCCTAGACACTAAAACATCGGCGTAATTATAACTTTTACCGAAAGGCATAACGAATTTCCCATCTTTGGAATCATAGGCAATCTGCGCATCTTCGTTACAACCTGCCAGGTTCAACAGCATAACCAGGGCGGCAAAAACAGAGATTCTTCTAAACGAATTGTTCATTCCATTTCTCCATTTATCCGTTAATAATGCGACGTTTTCATTTTACTATTTATTATTAGATAAATCAACCATTTTAGACTATAATGTCCCTATGATTTACGACCGGTTTCAAGAGGAAGCAATCGACTTCATCAATCAGGGGCATTCGGTAATCGTTTCGGCTCCGACTGGCGCCGGAAAAACCGCCATTGCCGAACACATCATTACCACTTCGATTGAGAAGAATATCGGCGTAATTTATACCGCTCCCATCAAGGCGCTTTCTAACCAGAAATTCCGCGACTTTCAGGCCCAATTCGGGGATAAAATCGGCTTATTAACCGGTGATGTTTCCTTAAACGCTTCGGCTCCGGTTTTAATCATGACTACCGAGATCTTCCGCAATAAAATCCTGGATGAGCCCAGGAGCCTTGAGCAATACTCCTGGATCATCTTTGACGAAATCCACTATATCGATAATCCCGAGCGCGGCACTGTCTGGGAAGAATCCCTGATATTTCTGCCTAAGCATATGAATCTTCTGGGCCTATCCGCGACCATTCCGAATATCCAACAATTCGCTTCCTGGATCGAATCCATCCATAACAAAACGGTAAAGGTCGTTATCGAAGATAAACGGCCTGTCCCCTTGCGCTTCCTTTTCCAGGCAGGCGGAGAAATAACCGATAAAATCGAACATTTTAAAAGACTAAGGTTTTTTAAACCCAATAAATTATTCGGCCTTATAAACTACGTGCGTAACGCCCAGGGCCTGCCTTGCATATATTTTGTTTTTGGCCGCAGACGGGCGGAAGAATTAGCCTCGGAACTTGCCTGTTCCAATTTCTTAAACGGCGAGGAGAAAACCCGCATCCTCAAAACGTATACGGATCTTTGCGAGCGTTTTGACCTGAAGAACGACCGGACCGCTCAAAACCTTTACCAGCTTATTCAAAACGGAATCGCCTATCATCATGCCGGCATGCTGCCTACCTTAAAAGAAGTAATTGAAAGGCTGTTTACCAGCCGGCTTCTCAAGGTCATCTTTACAACCGAAACTTTCGCGCTGGGGATAAACATGCCCAGCCGCACGGTTATCTTCGATGAACTGCGTAAATTTTACGGCCGCTACGTGCGGAATTTAAAAACCCGCGATTTTTATCAGATGGCCGGCCGGGCAGGCAGGCGCGGCATAGATACCGAAGGCTTTGTTTATTGCCGGCTTAACCTGCAAAGAATCCGTATTGACGAGGCTAAACGCATAATCTACGGAAGACCCGAAGAAGTAAGAAGCCAGCTTAATACTTCTTACGCCACAATCCTGAATCTTTACGGAAAATACCAAGAGGATTTATTCAAGATTTACCCGCTTTCCCTGCATTTCTTCCAGTCGCGAAAAAATGACCAGAAAGAAGCTCTTCGGCTTATCGAAGCAAAGTTAAAACTCCTGAAAGATTTAAATTACATCAATAACGGCGCGCTTACCGAAAAAGGAGAATTCGCCAAAAACGTCTACGGTTACGAATTGATTTCAAGCGAACTGTATGAACAGCATATCCTGGAACAGCTTGACGAATTCGGGCTGGGGGTAATCGCGGTTTCCGCCGTATTTGAACCGCGCAAAAACCAACGCCTCCCTTCCAATCTTTC
>JAQUOO010000053.1 GCA_028717055.1 Candidatus Omnitrophota bacterium
TTCCGAATCAGGAATGATGCTTGCTGCAACCATAAAGAATGCCGCCGAAGATATATCTGAGGGTATATACAGGACTCCCGGAGAAGCCAAATCCTGGCCGCCTTTAATTATTATGGCGCTGCCTTTAATCTTTACGTTTGCTCTGAATAATTTGAGCATCCGTTCGGTATGATCCCTCGTTTTAACCGGTTCAATAACTTTAGTTGGCCCGCTGGCAAATAAACCGGCTAAGAGTATGGCGCCTTTAACCTGAGCAGAGGCAACCGGAACTTTATAGGTTATTCCTTTTAAACTGCCCCCCGTAATCGCGATAGGCGGATATTCCCGGATTCTTGCGCTGATTTGCGCGCCCATTAATCTTAGCGGCTTGATTACCCTAAGCATTGGCCTACGGGATAGGGCTGGCCCGGCGTTAAGTTTTGCTTTAAATGACTGCCCCGCTAATACACCAAGCAGCAACCTGAATGTCGTCCCTGACTCTTTAATATAGAAAGCGGAACCCGGCCTTCTTAAACCAAAAAGCTTCCTGCCGCAGACAACAGCCTGACAAGAAGCTTTATTTAATGTTATTTTTATTCCCAGTTTTCTAAACGCGCCGATAGTCGCTAAACAGTCCGCGTTCAGAGGAAAATTTTTAAGGCTGGTTTTCCCCTGCGTCAAGGAACTCAAAATTATAGCGCGGTGGGCGATAGATTTATCGCCGGGCAGGATTACTTCTCCCCTCATTTATTTTTTTTGACTACCCTATCGCCTTCCTTGACGATATTCTTGAGCTTATCCGCGGTAAAACCTGCCGCTGACATTGTCTCTTGAACTTTTTCTATTTTGATATCGCCGACAATCTTATTTCCTTGATAAACCGAAAATACATCGTTAACGACCACGCCGTTTTTACTTCCGATATCAATTACCACAAAATTATATTCTTTATTCAGGACCAAAACTTTACCCTCCAGGTCCTTTGCTGCTGGCCCTTGGGTAGCATTAACTACCTGGGCGGTGGCAGATGAATTAACCGAAGAAGTTTCAGGATTAACTACAATTTTTCCCAATTCCACGTTGGATTTCGACTCAAAAGCCTTGATCTTTGCTTCCAATGTTTCCTTTTCAGCCTCCATCTTGGTAAGCTTGCCCTGCGCGGCTCTTAAATCATCCTGGACCTTGCTTAACTTGTTCTCCAAATCGGACCTTGATTCTTTCTGCCGGTCCAAATCTGCCCTTATTTGCTCTATCCTGGAAAGAGCCTCTTCTTTGGATACCTTTTCCTGCTGCAACTGGTTAGTTAAAGTGTCGATTTGGCTAGTAGCATCCTTAAGTTTTGATTCTATGATGGAAAGTGATTTTTGCGCTTCAAGCAATTTCGCCTGGGTTAACTTTTGTTTAACAGTCAAATCATCAAGACTGGCCTGAAGATTGATATTACGGGTATGTTCCTGCTGGTAAAGATAGAATCCTCCTCCGGCAATAGCTAAAGAAATCACTATTAAGATAATCAAAACTATAGCCTTGACTTTAGAACCCATCTCTCTCCTCCTTGACTGCCCAGAGCAGTCTTACTGTTTATTTAAACAGGCATTTAAAAAATAAATTGACCCCTTGCTTGGTTTAAATATAGCAATAAGTCTGATAAAAATCAAGTTTTATTTACCGGCGGCTTGGTAGTCGTAACATCTAGGAATTCCTGCGGTAAGGAAGAATGAAATTCTACGAATTTACCTGTAGTTGGATGGATAAAACCCAGGGATTGCGCGTGTAAGGCCAAGCGGCTAAATTCATCCTTCCTGCCGTATTTTTTGTCGCCAAGTATCGGATGGCCTATGAAAGCCAAATGCACTCTTAATTGATGGGTCCTGCCGGTAAAAGGCTCCAGGCTTAATAAACTATAATCGCTAAACCTTTTTAAAGTCCGGTAATAAGTTTTGGCGTAACGGGATTTATCCGAAAAATCTACAGCCATGCTTTCTCTTTTGGTTGAATGCCGGCCGATAGGAGCCTCAATCAGGTTTTCGTCGAATTCCATCCTCCCCTTGACTATGGCAACGTACTTACGCTTGATGGAATGATCAGCAAACTGCTCGGCAAGCTTCAAATGGGCATGATTATTCTTGGCAATAACCAATATCCCTGAAGTATCTTTATCCAAACGGTGGACTATCCCCGGCCTCTGAAGGTTAATATCGGATAATTCTTTAAAATGGGAGAGAAGCGCGTTTACCAGCGTATGTTCGCGGTTGCCAGGAGCAGGATGAACGACCAAACCGACCGGTTTATCGATAATTGCCAAATCCTTGTCTTCATAGACAATATCTAACGGCATGTCTTCGGGTTTAATGCCGGTTTTAGCCCTATCCTCCGGCTTGACCTGAACCTCATCCATATTCCTTACTTTGTAATGCGGCTTTACCCCGGAAGAACCGTTAACGGTAATTCTGCCTTTTGAAATCAATTCTTGTATGCAAGTGCGGGAAAGCCCTAAATTATGCTCTTTAGAAAAAGAGCTAATCAATAAATCCAAGCGCGTTCCCTTCGTCTTGCCGGAAACTTTAATCAAATATTCCCGCATATTCTATTTCTTGGTTTTGATAAAAAACAGGCTTAAGCCTGCGATTAGAAAGATGGCTATGCTGATAAACTGGAATAGAGTCAAACCGAAAGCCAATGCAGGGCTATCGCCACGCCAGAATTCGATGAAGAACCTTTTTGAGGAATACAACAAAAGATAGGCAAAGAATATTGTCCCGGTCTTATGCTTCCGGGTTTGCAAGAATCTTAAGAATATGAAAATGAAAACCAATAACAACGATGAATACAACTGCGTGGGAATCAACACCGCATCAAGCGCCGGAAAATAAACCCCGTATGCCGATTCCTTGCCATAACAACATCCGTTTAAGAAACAACCAATCCTGCCTATGCTTTGCGCCAAAGCTACAAACGGAACAAGTAAATCTGCCATTCTGTAAACAGAAAGTTTCTTGAGCCTTAGGTAAAAAATTCCGGAGAAGGTTCCTAAAATCAATCCTCCAAACCAGGCTAACCCTCCTTTTTGCAGCATGATTATCTCAAGCGGATTACGCAGGTAATAATCTAAATTCGAGAATACATAAAAGGTGCGCGCGCCGATAATCCCAAAGATAAAAACGGTAAAACATAGATTAAAAATTACATCCGGGTCGATCCCCTCCCTTTTGGCTTGGGCGCTGGCCAATAACGTTGAAACAATGAAGCCTATAACAAGCGTGAGCCCATAGGAATAAACGGTTAAAGGCCCAATTTTACAAATTTCAGGGTGCATATTCTAAGCTCCTATAACATGTTGAATCAAAGATAAAAACTGCAAGCCAAGATCCCAAAAAAAATAAAACTATTAATGTCAAAGGCCAAAGCACAAAATCCAGAATAAATCTAAATGACAAATGCTAAACGACAAAATGTTTGTTTTGGTGTTTGACCTTTGGACCTGGGATTTATTTTGGATTTTGAATTTTGTCATTTGTCATTACACTTTTTACTTTTGCCTTAATATTGCCCAACCCAACAATACCGCCCCGACACTTATAGCGCTATCGGCAACGTTAAAAACCGGCCAGATATAAAAATTCAGGAAATCGATTACGAAACCAAAACGAATTCGATCGATAAGATTACCCAAGGCTCCGGCCAGTATAAGGCTTAACGAGACAACATAGCGCTTATTGTGCCGATTATCTTTCAGCGCAAAATAAATCAACACTATCGCAACAATCGAAGTGATTATAAAAAGGTAAAGCTGGTTCTTGAATATACCAAAAGCCGCCCCCCGGTTATGCACAAGGGACAACCCGAATATGCCCTTAACCACAGGCAAAGTAGAATTAAGCTCAATTTTGGCGGATATAAGGTATTTACTTATCTGGTCGACGGCGAGGATTACGAATACGACAATAAAGGAAAGCATAAAACGGGAACTGTTACCTCTTCTCCCTTTTCTCCTGGCATTTAACACACAGACGGGCATGCGGCAAAGCCTTAAGCCTTGCCTTAGTGATAAGGTGTTTGCACTCTTCGCATATCCCGAATGTCCCGTCTTCGACTTTTTTCAAGGCGTCATTCAATTCATACAGGGACTTTCTGTCATTCGAAGCAAGCCCCAAAGAAAATTCACGATCATAATTATCCGTGGCGACATCTGCCATATGATAGGTATAACCCGAAATGTCTCCCGAAGCGTCTTTTTGGGACTTCTTAAGAGTATCGTCGGAAATATGCTTTATCTCGTCATTAACCTCTTCTTTTCTCTTCAAGATTATCTGTTTAAACGCGGATAATTCTTTTTTGGTGAATTTATTTTTCAATTTGCTTTCTCCTCTTCTATGGCAGCCTCGCACCTATCGCAGATCAGAGGATGCTTCACAGATTTTCCTATTGCCAAACTATAGTTCCAACAACGAGGGCATTTCTCGCCTTCTGCCCTATAGACCTCGATTGCTATATCAGGGCAAACCGCGCTCTTATTCGCAAGAGATTCGAAATTTTCCCTTTCCTCAATAATCCGCACTTGAGAAACCTTAAAAATCTCAGGCAATTCAACCGCTAAACTTGCTAAGAATTTATACCGTTTGGGATTGTTTGTCAATAGTTTTATTTGCGCATCAAATGAGCTTCCGATTAACCCGCCGACTCTCTTATCTTCGAGCAGTTTGGTTATCTCCGGAAGGATACTCATTACCGTATCGATATTCGCCATGGCTTCATTATCCAAAACCCTCTTACCAACCGGGCCTGGCCAATTCGCCAAGTGGATACTTGCAAAATTATTCTCCTTTGACTTAGGCAAATATTTCCAGATATCCTCGGCAGTAAATGCCAGAATCGGGCTCATAATCCGGGTTAAAACGCTCAATACCTCATATATCGCTGTCTGGGCGGAACGCCTTTCGATAGAATTCTTTCCGGCAGTATAAAGCCTGCCCTTGACCATATCCAGATATAGCATCGAAAGCTCCTCGTTGCAAAAATCATAGACCCCTTTATAAGCCTTATGGAAGGCAAAAGAATCGAAAGCCAAAGTTACCTGCCCCTTTAAATCCTCGAGTTTCAAAAGAATCCACTTGTCAATACTCTTTAATCCGCCTAGCTCCAGACTGTCTCTATCCGGATTAAAATCATATAAATTGCTTAGGATGAACTTGGCTGTATTGCGGATTTTGCGATACGCCTCGGAAAGGCGCGCGAGCATTTCTTTCGAAATGCGGATATCCTCGTTATAATCGCTAGAGGAAACCCAAAGCCTGATTATGTCCGCCCCGGAATATTTTATAATATCCTGGGGAGGAATCACATTGCCCATAGACTTGGACATCTTTCTGCCCTGGCCGTCTACAACATGGCCGTGAGTCAAAACACTTTTATAAGGCGACTTTCCGTCGATGCACATAGACGGAATCAAAGATGACTGAAACCAGCCCCGGTGCTGATCAGAGCCTTCTAAATAGAGCTCGCAAGGAACTCCTCCCAGTTCTTTACGTTTTTTAAGCACGGCTTGAGCGCTTACTCCGGAATCAAACCAGACATCCAATATATCCGCTCCTTTTATGAATTCGCCGGCTCCGCAGGCGCATTTTAATCCCGGCGGGAGAAAATCCCGAACATCCCGGATGAACCAACAGTCTGTTCCTTCGTTTACGGTAAACTCGCGGTATTTTTCGATTACTCCAGTATCCAAGAATTCATTATTGCATTTTTTGCAAATCAAGGAAGGTATCGGAACGCCCCAATACCTCTGGCGGGACAAACACCAATCCGGCCGCAAGCTCACCATGCTGGATATTCTTTCTCTGCCGGCCTCAGGAATAAAATTGATATTGTCCCTAACCTCCTTAAGGAGTTTCTGGCGTAAACCATCATGGTCAATTCCCAAGAACCACTGGTTAGTTGCCCGGAATATAATCGGATTCTTGCACCTCCAGCAATGCGGATAGGAATGATTTATCCTGTCGGCTAATAAAAGCAGCCCGAGAGATTGCAGTTTATCAAGAATTACTTTATTGGAATCAAAGACATTCATCCCTTTGAATTCCGAGACGCTTGTATCAAAATTTCCTTTGGGATCAACCGGCATAATTATTTCTAATTTATATTTTAAACCCGTCAAATAATCGTCGGCTCCGTGGCCCGGCGCAGTATGGACAAGCCCGCTTCCGTCTTCAGCCGAAACATAATTTGCCAAGACAACTTTTCCTTTACGCAAGCCGAATGGATGCTCATAACCCAAGCCTTCCAGTTCCTTGCCTTTGAATTCTCTGATTATTTCATACTTCTCAATCCCCAAAGAAGGTAAGACCTGCATCCTGACATTGGCAACGATTAAATTACCTTTATCGGTCTTTAAATATGAATAAACGAAATCCGGATGAACCGCGACTGCGACATTGGCGACTAGCGTCCAAGGAGTAGTTGTCCAGATGACTAAACAGCTATCTTTCGGAAAATCTTCTGTAGCATCAAGCTTGAATTTAACAAAGACCGACGGAGAAACATGCTCCTCGTATTCAACTTCCGCCTCGGCGAGCGCGGTTTCACACCTGAAACACCAGTTAACCGGCTTTAATCCCCGGTAAATGTAACCTTTGCGCGCCAACTCCAAAAGCGATTTAACAATCCCTTCTTCATATTCATGGCTTAAAGTTAAATACGGATTATCCCAATCTCCCAAAACCCCCAGGCGCTTAAATTCCTCTTTTTGGATATGCACATATTTCATGGCGTAATCATGGGCTTTTTTGCGGAACGCAACCTGATCAATCTGGTATTTGTTCATTTTAAGTTCTTTAAAAAGCGCGTGTTCCACCGGCAACCCGTGGCAATCCCATCCCGGCACATAGGGAGCGTTAAAGCCCTGCATGGTTTTATATTTTATGATTATGTCTTTAAGGGTTTTATTCAGGGCATGACCGATATGGATATTGCCGTTGGCATAAGGAGGCCCGTCATGAAGGACATATTTAGGCTTACCGCTGGAGTTCTTGCGGATAAGGCCATAAAGATCCTTCTCCTCCCAATCTTTTAAAAGGAGCGGTTCCCTTTTAGGCAAATCAGCCTTCATAGGAAAATCGGTTTTGGGTAAATTTAATGTAGATTTGTAGTCCATAGCTTTAATTACAAATGACAAAATCCAAATTTCAAATGAAATCCAAAATTCCAATACCAAATGACAAAACCTCGGTTTTGATATTTGGTATTTGCTCTTTAAATTTACTTTGAATTTTGAGCTTTGACATTTGACATTATTTAATATATTTTCCTATAATTATATCCAAATCTCTTTTTACTTTAGCCGGGATTAGCTTCCTATCCGTCATAATCGCGTATTTAAGCGATTCTTTGCAACCGCAGGCGCAGGTGCCAAAAATATTCTTGATTACTGATTTCAAGATCTTCTTGGAGTTTTCGATATTCTTGTTTAAATTAGCGATAATCATTTCTATAGTAACGGATTCATGCTGAGGATGCCAGCAATCATAATCCGTAATCGCAGCCAACACCGCATAACAAATTCCTGCTTCCCGGGCGAGCCTTGCCTCCGCGAAATTAGTCATACCGATAACATCCATTCCCCAGCTGCGGTATAATCTTGACTCGGCCAATGTCGAAAATGCCGGGCCTTCCATATTTAGATAGGTCCCCCGGGAATGAATGCTCATAGCCAGAGATTTTCCGGTATCATAAATAAGCCGGCTTAAACAGGGGCAAACCGGATGCGAAAATTCGATGTGCGCCACTATCCCTTCAGTAAAAAAAGACATTTCCCGGGCATGGCTGGTCCTGTCTACGAACTGGTCAACTACCACAAAATCCAACGGCTTAAGCTCTTCCTTGAGGCTTCCGCAGGCGCTAACCGAAATAATTTTATCCACGCCCAATTTCTTCATTCCGAAGATATTGGCGCGGTAATTTATGCGGCTGGGTGAAATACGGTGCCCGATTCCATGTCGCGGCAAGAATACTATCTCTTGCCCCTCCAGCTCGCCAAGGATAAATTTAGCAGAAGGCTTGCCAAAAGGCGTGCTTACCAAAACTTCTTTTACATTCTTAATCCCTTCGATTTTATATAATCCGCTTCCGCCGATAATCCCTATCTTGGGCATACCTGTTTATCCTTTAGCTAACTTCTCCGCTCTTTTTAACGCAGCCGCTGCCGCGTCTGTCCACGTGCCGCCTTTAACCAGAATCTCCAAAGCCGCTTCGGTAGTACCGCCTTTAGAAGTAACTTGTTTCCTTAATTCAGG
>JAQUOO010000054.1 GCA_028717055.1 Candidatus Omnitrophota bacterium
TAGGAGGAAAGACTAGAGAAAAGGCGAAAAAGAAGATTAAAAAAAAGAAAAAGGAAAGGAGTCTCCTAGAGAGGGAGAGAGAGAGAGAGAGTATTTAGATACTTAGAGATTAGAATAGACATAGAGAGGGCCTCCTTTTGTGGTTTAAGCAGAACAGCCAAATTATACCATAGAAAAAGCGCAAGGCAATATAAATCTTCCTGCAAAAACCGAGTAAATTCTATTTGATTCTTTTAATTAGCGGAAGGCACAGGAAGCTGGTTAATGCGGATAAAACAATCAGCCATTTCAGGCCGACTAACGGCAAAAGATAAGCGCCGGAGAGATTGCTGGCAACAATCGCTAAATTACTTACGCTGCATAAAAGAGCGAAAGAAGTCGCCTCCAACCCGGGAATGGAATTTCGCGCCATAAAATCCATCGACATAACCATGATAAACATGCCTAAAAAGCTATAAAACATATCGTAAACAACCGCTGTCACCGGCGTATAATATAAATAACTTAAAGTAAGGATGGCGCCAACGAATACCGACCAGAAAAGCCACTTTCTGATATTTATCCTCTGGCTGAATTTATAATATAAAAGCGCTCCGATGATTCCAAAAACCGTAGCGACTGTACTCAAAATACCTATCCAGGTTTTAGTCCACAAAAAGGAGTCGCGCTGAATAAACATTAACGGCGTGCCGAAAGAAGGCGAATAACGGTACAAAAATATAAATAACGCGACGATAAGCAAATTTTTGCTGGTAAACAGTTTTCTCAAATCAATAACCAGGCTTGAAGCAGCCTTTTCCACCGGCATATAGTCATCTTCTTTATAAAAATAGGCAGGCAGGCTTACAAGAAGATAAAACGGCACAAGCAGCAAATATCCTGCCTGATAACCCCATTTCTCCGCAACAACCCCTCCTCCGATTCCCGTAATTAACCCTGCGGCCGAAACAGATGCCCACTGGATGCTTTGGATTCTTCCGGTGGCTTTATATTTTTTCCCTTCGACGCACATAATCCCGTCAACCGCAACATCCCGGAACGCAGCATTAGCGGAATTGAACATCAATATGGCAATAAGCAGGAAAATCGGAAGCTGCAATAACCCTACCAATAAAACCAGGACAATATCCAGAGCTAAAGCGATAAAAATCCAGATGCGTTTATTGAAAAAATGGTCGATTACATAGCCGATTAAAGGTTTAACAATCCAGGCAAAAATAATAATGCTTGAAAGAACCATTATCTTCTGGGGAGAAAAATTCAGAGTTTCTTTGAAATAATAAAATAAACCCTGGGAAGGAAGGCTTTCAATGCCTTGGGTAAAGTATACTGAACCGCTTAAGACAAATATCCAAAATAGGTTTTTATTTCTGATTGGCTTTGGGGGTTTCCTGCGGCTTTGCGGCTGTTTGCGCAGAAGCAGCAGTTGTTGTTGCCGGTTTTACAGCCGATGCCGGCGCAGCATCTTGAGGTTTGGCTTCCTGCTTTACCGGACTTTGCGCTGCCGGAACAGTTGCTGTTTTAACATTGGAAAGCAGAGATTTGCTTTGCCTTACCGATAAAATCGCCAACCCCAAACAGGTAAAAAAGAAAATTACCGATAATACGCTGGTTGAACGGGTAAGAAAAGCACTGGTTTTGGTGCCAAACATAGATTCGACTCCGGCAAAACTTTCAACCAAACCGCTCCCTCTGCCTCGCTGGATTAAAACCAAAGTAATTAATAAGAAACATACGATTACATGCAGAATAATCATTAACGTTATCATTTTATCACCTCTGCGGCTTTTTTAACGATATCCGCGAAACTTTCAACCTTAAGGCTGGCGCCACCTACAAGGGCTCCATCCACATCAGGCTGATTCATTAATTCGGCTATATTCTCCGGCTTGACACTCCCGCCGTATTGAATCCTGACCTGGCTTGCCGCGTCTTTACCACAAAGTTTGCCTAATAATTCCCTGATATACTTATGCACTTCCTGGGCTTGGGCAGGCGTTGCAGTTTTACCGGTTCCAATCGCCCAGACCGGTTCATACGCGACAACGATTTTTAAAATATCATCCTTAAGAAATCCGGCCAAACCATTTTGGATTTGATCCTCTAGAACATCAAACGTTCTACCGGCTTCTCTCTCTTTCAGCAATTCACCGACGCAGACAATCGGAGTAAGCGAATTAGCCAAAGCCGCTTTAATTTTCTTATTTACCGACTCATTGGTCTCGTCAAAAAACTGCCTGCGTTCAGAATGGCCGATAATAACAAAGCTGCACCCTGCTTCTTTAAGCATTTTCCCGGATACTTCTCCGGTAAAAGCGCCCTCATCCAGCCAGTAAAGGTTTTGTCCGCCAAGCATTATATCAGATTCAGATATAACTTCGTAAACTTCGCTTAATGCCGTAAATGGCGGGCAAAGCACGACATCAATCCCCTGTTTATCTAATTTAAAAAACTCGCGCTTAAGGCCGTTACTTAATTCAATCGCCTCTTTGATGGTTTTATACATCTTCCAGTTACCGGCAATTATAGTCTTTCTCATTTTACTTGTCAGTCAAAGCAGCAACGCCAGGCAAAACCTTACCCTCAAGATATTCCAGGCTTGCTCCACCTCCGGTTGAAATATGGGTCATCTTATTCTCTAATTTAAACTTGGCGATTGCCGCAGCCGTGTCTCCTCCGCCAATAATGGTAACTGCCTTAAGGTTAGCCACAAAACCTGCTACCTCTTTTGTTCCGCTGGCAAAAGCATCCATCTCAAAGATGCCTAATGGCCCGTTCCAGACAATAGTTTTAGCCGAGCTTAATTTATCTTCGAATAACCTGATCGTCTTTGGCCCGATATCCACGGCAATTTTTCCTTCAGGAATCTGGTCGCCGGCTATTTCGGTCTTGGCATTGGCGTCAATCGTATCGACGATTACATTGTCTACCGGAAGTACGATTTCTTTATTTAGACTCTTGGCTTTTTCTAAAATCGATTTGGCCAGATCTAATTTATCTTTTTCTAACTTGGAGTTGCCTATTTGCTTGCCTTGAGCTTTTAAGAAAGTATAGGCCATACCGCCGCCAACTATAATCGCATCAGCCTTGGGAAGTAAATTATCGATCATTCCAATTTTATCGGAAACCTTGGCTCCGCCTAAAATAACCATAAACGGCTTAGCCGGATTTTGCACGGCATTACCTAAATATTGGATTTCTTTTTCCAGCAGGAAACCGGCTGCGGACTTTAGGAAATGAGTTACACCTTCAGTTGAAGCATGCGCGCGGTGCGCCGTCCCAAAAGCATCATTTACAAAAATATCGGCTAAACCGGCCAGCTGCTTGGCAAAATTAGCGTCATTAGCCTCTTCTTCAGCGTGAAACCTCAAATTTTCCAAAAGTACAATACTCTCCCTGGAAGAATCGATATCTTTTTTAATATTACCGCCAATACAATCATCTAAAAACAAAACATCCTGCCCTAAAAGTTCTTTTAAACGGTTAGCCACCGGTTTTAAGCTGTATTTAGCCACAGCTTTACCATCCGGCCTGCCCAAGTGGCTCATCAACACTAATTTCTTAACCCCATTATCCAAAATATATTTTATAGTAGGCAAGGTGGCGCGTATCCGGATATCGTCGGTAATGCTTAAATTGGCATCCAGCGGCACATTAAAATCCGCGCGCATCAATACGGTTTTTCCTTTAAAATCGATATCTTTTACAGTAAGTTTTGCCATTCTTAAAGCTCCTCTTCCTTAAAAAACAGAGTTATAATATATATTAAATACTTTGACCTGTCAAACGCTTTTTAGGCTACTTTTCTACCCTGCCCTCTATATCAATTACATCTCTTCGCCTGTTATGACTGACAGATGCATGAATACGCCGTAAACCAAGATAGGAATTAATCAAAAATAATAGCAGCAAAATTCCTTCAATAGCTAGCCACAAGCTGGTTTTAAAAAACAGCTTGCCGAAAAGCAGATTAAATATTATTAAAAAAGGTAACAGGCACCCGCTAAAGACTACAGTCATATTAAAACTCTTTCTATAAAAATGCTCAATGTCCAAATCCCAAATCCGAATGAATACTCAATTATCCAATTTCCAATTAGATTTTGAGTCATTGAGAACTTGTTTGTCATCAGTACTTGGCGGCAATTGGTCATTAAAACTTTTCCCAATGCAGCACTTCTTTCAGGCTTCTTTTATCCGCGGGCTTAAAACAATTTTGGCCTGCGGGATAACCTAGGGCAATTAAACTAACCAGCTTTAAACCGGGTGGAATTCCCAATAAACCGGCAACTTCTTCGCAATAAGGTTTTTTATCTCCGGCTACCCAGCACGAGCCGATTCCTAAGGCTGTTGCCGCATTTAAAATATTTACAGTAGCGCTGCATCCATCTTCAAGGTAATATTTTGTAGCTGAGCAAAATATGGCAATGCAGGCTTTGGCGCTAGCCATAAATCTCGCATTCTCGGCTAATTCACCTATTTTCTTCAGAGCTTGCGCCTCAGTAATTACTATAAACTCCCAAGGCTGCACATTTCTGGCTGTAGGAGAAAATCTGGCAACCTCAATTAAATCCTCTAAAACCTTTTTAGGGATATCTTTATCCTGAAAAACGCGCACGCTTCTTCTTAGCTTAAGCATATCAAGAGCATCCATCACCGCAATCCTCCTTCATTATCCCGCATTTCCGCCTAGGCGCTTATACAAACAACCCCCGAAAAACAGTTTTCTTCACGAATTCAAAACAGGGAGAAATTGAGAACGGATTGTATCAGGGATAGCCTGCGGACGCAAATTTCCATCCACACAAACCAAGATTGTCTTAGCCCTGGTAAGAAGCTTGCCATCCTGGTTAAAGATTTCATTTTCAAAAATAATCTTTACTGCGGAGATTTCGCTAATCCTTGTTTTAATTTCCAGGATATCACCATAATGCGCAGACGCCTTATAGTCAATCTCCTGGCGCGCAACCACAAACATAGTCCCGCTCTCAGCCAGCTCTTTTATGGAAAAACCCTTTTCGCTGAAAAATTCCGTGCGCGCCTCTTCTAAGTACTTAAGGTAGTTAGAGTAGTAAACTACTCCTCCGCAATCCGTATCGTGATAATAAATCTTTTTTTTCATTTCAATAATTCCCTCGGGTTAAAATTACGAATCAAAAAGCAAAACTATTAGTGAACAAAGGCCAAAGGTCAAAGCTCAAAATCCAAAATAAATATCCTTAGATTAAATCCCAAGATCCAAGCTTACAATGACGAATGAAGTTCCAAATTCCAAGCCCCAATTTTGGGCATTTAACCATTGGGGTTTCATTCGGCATTGGGATTTGGTGATTGGCCATTTTTGTGCTTTGGATTTTGTCATTTGTAATTAAAATTTTCTTATTAATAAATATGCCAAAGCAGATATTGCTGCCGAACAGGGAATAGTCAAAATCCAGGCCCAAACAATCCTTCCGGCAACTCCCCACTTGACCGCGCTTAAACGCTTGATCGAACCTACGCCCATAATTGCACCGGTAATCGTATGAGTAGTGCTGACCGGTACGCCTAAGCCGGAAGAAACAAATAACATGACCGACGCTCCTAGCTCCGCGCAAAATCCATCAATAGGTTTTAATTTGGCTACTTTTTGGCCCATAGTTTTAACAATGCGCCATCCTCCAAACATCGTCCCCAAGGCAATCGCGACATGGCAACTAAGCACTACCCAAAAAGGAATAAAGAACTTTGGGCCTAAAAACCCGGCGCTAAAAAGCAAACTGGCGATAATACCCATGGTTTTCTGGGCGTCATTGCCGCCATGGCCCATGCTATATAGCGCGGCTGACAAAAGCTGCCCCTTTCTGAAAATATGATCGACTTTTACCGGCACGCTCTTGCTGAAAATCCAATAAACTAAAATCCCTAGGAATAAACCCAGAATAAGCCCGACAATAGGAGAGATAAATATAAAAGAAACTGTCTTGATTATGCCGCTCCAAACAAGCGAACCAGAACCTGCTTTGACTAAAGCTGAACCGATCATGCCTCCAATAAGGGCATGGGATGAACTGGTTGGCAAGCCAAAAAACCAAGTTATAATATTCCAGCCGCAAGCTCCTATTAGCGTCCCAAAAATAATCCCATTATCGATAATTGCAATATCAACTATCCCCTTGCCTATAGTATTGGCAACATGGAGCCCAAAGAACAAGAAGGCAATAAAATTAAAAAAAGCTGCCCAGACAACCGCTAAGCGCGGGGAAAGCACGCGGGTCGAAACTATCGTAGCAATAGAGTTGGCTGAATCGTGAAATCCGTTTAAAAAATCAAAAGCTAAAGCCAAAAGGATTAGAAGAATTATACTTAAAATCATAAATTAAGCCTGTTTCACCATTATAGAGCTGACTACATGAGCCACATCTTCGCAAATATCGAGCACCGTTTCGGAATCCTGATATATTTCTTTCCACTTGATTACCGCAATAGGGTCCTTCTCGGTTTCAAAAAGCTCGGCCAATACCTTATCCCTCATTGTATCGCCAACGTTCTCCAGGCGGTTAATCTCCACGCAGGATTCGGAGATGGCTTTAGCGTTTTTCATGTTACGCATTGCCCTAACCATGCAGGCAACTGCCTGGACAGATTCCTCGATAGCAGAAGCAAAAGCTACCAGGTTCTTATTAACATTGGTAATTTTATAGACCATCATCCGGTTTACAATAGTATTGATCATATCAATAACATCGTCCAATTCTTTTGCCAAAGCGTGAATGTCTTCGCGGTCAAACGGCGTGATAAATGTCTTATTGAGCTGATCAATAATCGTATGAGCTACCTCATCCCCCTGGTGCTCTATCAAACGAATCCTCTCGATGCCCTGCTCATCTATTCTACCTTTACTGGCAAGCTCCCTGAAAGCTGCCGTAGCCTCAACCGCGTAACTGACCTGCTTTTCAAATAGATCGAAAAAATTGAACTCTTTGGGAATAAGATTAAAAAACATATTTTCTCCTTTATCTGTTAATTAAGAATACGAATTTTGTTTAGTGCGGTTAATTTTGAAATATTATAGCAGAATTTTTTAATTAAAAACAATTATTTTATATTAAATAATTGTTTGCGCTTTTTTGTTTAGCGCTTTCAGGGCTTCGAACCATAATAAACTGACTACTCCGCTAAAAAAGGTGATTGCCAAATCATCGGCGGTTAGGAACGCGAAATGAAAAAGGTTGCGCAAAACCGGAACATACAGCACGCTCATAAGCGCAATTATTGCTGCCGACATTACCCACCACAAAGCCCGGTTATTTGACTTGAGTATTTTGACAAAACCTTGCGACCATGAAAGATTAGTGATAATCAACATCATGTTGGCAAAAACCAGGGTTACAAAAGCCAATGTGCGCGCTTCAAGTTCTCCCTTATCCGAATACAGAGCGAAAACAAAAACCGCAAAAACAACCGCCAAAATACTTATCCCCTGCAATAAACTGAAAATAAAAGCTTTCTTGTTAAATAACGCTCCGCTTAAATTACGCGGAGGCCTTTTCATTATATCTTTTTCTTCCTTACAGGACTCAAAAACAGTTGAACAAGCCGGATCAATTATCAATTCCAGGAAAGCGATATGCGCAGGAAGCAATACAACAGGCAAATGAAATACTACAGGCAGCAAAGACATCCCGGCAATAGGAACATGCACGGCGAAAATATAGGCAATTGCTTTTTTTAAATTATCGAATATCCTTCTGCCCAGGCGAATCGCGCCTACTATCGACGAGAAATCATCGTTAAGTAAAACCAGGTCCGAAGCCTCACGGGCTACATCCGTCCCTCGCTCTCCCATGGCAATACCGATATTGGCTGATTTTAAAGCCGAGGCGTCATTAACCCCGTCACCGGTCATCGCCACCACACCACCATTGGCTTTTAAAGCGTTTACCAGAGCCAATTTCTGCTCAGGAACTACCCTGGCAAAAACATTTATCTCTTTTATTTTTTCCTTTAGCTGTAAATGATCCATCTTTTCCAACTCCAACCCGGTTATATAACGTTCGGGGTTTTTCAATCCGACTTCTCTAGCTATATGCACGGCGGGCCCCGGATAATCCCCGGTAATCATAACTACTTTTATTCCCGCCTCCTGTGCCTCTCTAATGGCATCAGGAACAGTCAAACGCACAGGATCGATAAAACCAAGCAATCCTATGAACTCAAAGGAAAA
>JAQUOO010000055.1 GCA_028717055.1 Candidatus Omnitrophota bacterium
CTCTAGTCTTTCCTCCTAGCAATAGCTCTAATAACTCAAGCAATCTGCTCTTTGCCGAAGACACCCTAACCATAACCACCTACTATCCTTCTCCCTATGGAGTCTACCGTGAGCTAAGAGCCAAGCGTATAGCCATAGGGGATGACTACATCCAGGGAGGAACCTACGACTGGGAGAGTACAGATGGCGATGGAGGGGAGATAGACTATGCGGCAGACCTGGTAGTCGAAGGCAATGTGGGGATTGGGACGGTGAATCCGGGAGCCTTGCTTCATATCTTGGGAGCTAATCCCGGCGGAGTCGATATGATTACCGGTCTGAAGCTTGATCGCGTTTATGATAGCGTAGGCGACCAGATGAATCTTGATTTTGGCGATGGGAGCACCAATGGCGCAGGAAGAATAGCTGTTCTTGCCACTGGAGGCGGGGAGAGCGCATTCACTTTCTCCGCCCAGACTTCCTCCGGAGTAGCTTATACTAATGAAATAATGAGGATACAGGGTAACGGCAGGGTCGGGATAGGGACGACAGCGCCACCGGAGAAGCTGACCTTAAAGAGCGGTGCCTTGGCTATTGCCAACGGTGGAGACGGAACGTTTGGGGACGCTATCTATTTTGATTATATCTGGGATGCAGCTCACACGTATTCACACAAGATCAAATTCTCCAATAGTTACGGCTCTACCTCGCTTAACAAAATAGTGTTCTCCATGTATCCTGGAGGCGCTCCATCGTTTGTGGACGTGCTGACGTTGGAAGGAAGCGGCAATGTGGGGATTGGGACGGTGAGCCCCTATGGTATATTGCATCTTAGGCAAAGTTCAGGAGTAGATCTGCTTATTAAAGGTGGGTGCGCTGTTTCTGGAGCGGTATCTATTAATGCGGTTAACGATACAGACAGCGCCAATATTCCTTTGGAAATTAGGTCTAGCAAGACGTATTTTACTTCCGGGACTGTAGATCTTGGGCGCGAGATCATACTTACCGGTGGCGATAATATATCTGTTATTAAAGGCGGGGCGCCAAATACTAGCACTGCAGGCTTCATAAGTATACAGGCTCGGGATGGAGATGAGATGTTTCGTTTTTGGACGGATAGCGCTACAGCTTATCAGAATAGCGCTGAAGGCGGAGGCTGGGGAAGTCAGGCTTTTGATTATGCCGAGTTAATAGAGTATGATAATAAGGAGAAAATAGAAGCGGGGGATGTAATCGTCTCTATCGGAAAAAAGGGTGATAGGGACTATGCTGATAAAAGCGGTTATCCTTATCAAGAGACAATAATAGGCGTGGTTTCTACCAAGCCAGGTTTTATAGGAGGAGTTCCTTGGGAGGATAAACCGGTTAGCCCTCCGGATATCGATAAGGCTCTTTCTTTGGCCGGCCGGGTTCCGGTTAAGGTTTGTACGGAAAATGGATCAATTAAAGTAGGGGATTATTTGACTTCTTCTTCAATTCCTGGGGTAGCTATGAAGGCATCAAAACCCGGGCAGACAGTAGGCAAGGCGATGGAAGAATATAGGGAAAAGGATCCTAAAAAAATAGGTAAAATTACGATATTTGTAAATCCGGTTTGGTTCGGAGCTGATCTTCAACAAAAAACAGAGTTATTCGAGAGGGCTATTCGTGAACAGCAAAAAGAAATAGAAGAGCTAAGGAATGAAATCAAAAATTGCGTACGAACTGCGGAATCTTCTGTTAGAGAAAAATAAAACTATTCATTTGATTTGTTTATTTAAGGTAAATATCGATTTTTTCAATCTGGCGCAAGCGTATGCTTTCGGCGTAAGGCGAGGGGATTATAGAAGAGCTAATTTCAACAGGATTTTCTTTGTCCTGAAGGATAATTTTTTGAACCTGCGCCGGATTCCTCCCGAAAGTATTCTTTCTGGCGGGATTGAGGTATGTCACTTTAATTTTGCCCAAGAAATTAAAACTATAGTTGCCTTTTTTATCGAATAACCAGCCAGCTAATTTGGGGTCAAACTTCAAAGAGAGTTTTCCGTTGTCCATAAAAAAAGGGTTCTTTCCGATATTAACCTTTAACCAAATCTCCAAAAATTCGGCAGTTGAACCTGAAAGCCTGGCGACAAAACCGTTTCCGTGGAGTTTCTTATCCGGGAAAGCGCTGCTTACCAAGAAGGATGAATTTTCCAAAATGCTTCTTCCATAACTTTGAGGTTTCTGGAACGGAATAAGGCAATTTTTAAAATCTCCATAGAATTCTTCATAAAGGCCGGCTTTCAATAACTCCAAGAGATACTTATATTCCATATGCAGCCATATGGACTCATTCTCAAGCCAGCCGGGAGTAAAAATACGGCATCTGCCAATTTCTTCGGGCATATCAGCCAGTGGAGCGGTTACTTTATACATTTTAAGCTTTTTATCAAAAAGTCCGGATTTCTTTGTGCCTTCGTAAATCTGGCGGGCCTGGTTGAGGTTATCCGCAAGCCGAAGGGCGTGCATTTGAGCTTCCAAGAAAAGCGGAAGGCTGGTTTGTTTAAATTCGGTAGGTTTTATAAACTGATTATCCGGGGTTTCGTATTTGGTTACTTCATTTATAAAATAACCAAAGTAGACATTCTTATTTTTATCCTGCGCTTTTAAGATGCCAGAACCTATTTTTTCTAAGACAGTATCAATAATACTGGTTAATTCAGCGGCGGTAATCTCCGATTCCAGCCCGCTCACGCCCATTTTCGTCAAGGAACGGTAATTTTCCTTGATAGAATGTGATTCATCCCACCACGCATAATCGTCAATCTTATTGCTGAAATAATCAATGGTTAGCCGGTTAAGTTTGGTTAAAAAAGTAAGGATTTCTTCGGTAACTGTTAATTTTTCTATTCCCGCTCTCTGTAGAGAATCTTTGATAAAGAGGGCAAGGCGTTTTAACTCGAATGTTTCGCACAAAGATGAACCAAATAACGCGGGGAGGCCGTTAAGCGCGTCAAACCAGTTAGGTTTATCGGCTTCCATTTCAATACCAATTCCAAACGGGTCAAGCGAAGCAAATTTATTGGCAAGAATACAGAGGAGCTTATTGATTAAGGTTGTTTGATAAATTTGGTCATGAGCCGGAAGGATCCTTACTAAATACGCCAATTCCCGGCGATTATGCAACATTTCCTTTTTAGCGCTGTCGCAGGCAACCGAATGCAGTTGGCGGGGCTTGCCGTTATACAGCAGGTATTTTTCGCTCCTTGCTTTAACTACCTCGGAATTATCAAAGAAAGAAAATTTCCTATCGCAAAAAACAATTTCTTTTAATTTTTCCGGATAAACCTCCAGGTAACTTGAAAGTAAATCAAGGTTATAATGCCAATGGTCGGTCCAAAACCCTTCACCGTGTTCAGCCTCATCTATTTTAAAAGAATTATCGATAACTACTCTTAAAAACTCATCGTAAGAAGAGTTTATTTTTATCTTATTGTCTTCAATGAATAGAATAACTTCTCCGGGTGAAAATGGCCTGCTTAAGAATAAAAGCACTTCTTCGATATTTTTTTCAGGGCAGATTCCTTTTAGCTTAGCCGCAAGCCGGTCCTTATCTTTAAGCGCGAAAGCCGAACCTTTTACCACAAGCGGATTAAAACCGTCTAATTGAATTAAATTGAATAGAGATACCAGGTTTTCGTCTTTAATCTCAGGGTTAAACCAGATATCGTTCCTGCGGTTCTGGTTTAAGTCGCGGTAATTACCGTTACCCTGGGAAAAATAGGTAGGCGCAAGCTGAAATTTATTATAATCTCTTTCGGGATCGCCGTGTTTGCGGGAATAAAGATAGAAAGTTTTACCGGATTCGAAGATAAAAGGATAACCTCCACGCATCAGATTATCCAGGTATGTTTGTTGTGAATACAGGTTAAATTCTTTGGAGCCGGAAGAAGTGCAGACATCATTGGTCAGCGCGGCTATTACTTGCCTGCTTTCATCTCTTTTTTGTTCAAGGTATCCGGCGGCAGTAAGCTTGGGAATAGATTTATTTAATGTTTCGAGGTCGCGCATAAAACCGGTAACCGAGTAAAAAACTTTTTCCTCATTCCCTTTAATCTTGAAATTTAAGAGTAAAAACGCAGAGGGAGTCTTACTGTTTACTGTTGTATTTATTTTCAAACGTTTGTTTTTAATGAAATTAATCGGGCAGGAAAAATCTGTAATTTCCCCAAAAATATTTTCCGGATCAACTATTGGAGAAGCCAGTTTCGCCCTTTTGCCGGCAAAAGAAAAACCAAGGTAGAAATTTCCTTCATCAATATGAATAACTTCCGGGCGATCAACCGGGTCAACCTTGAGACGATAGAAAGGGGCCTGGTTTTGAAGGTTTTCAACACCCATCCATGCTTCTATGGTCCGGGACATTTTCTTAAGGAAGAAGTTGTTTGTTCCAAATGGCACTATTTGGGGAAGGCCGTCAACCAATTCAATAGTCCTGTCTTTGTTGCCGGTATTTTTAATCTTGACAATCCTGGCTAGTCCCGCGTAATTGTCGCAGGGGATATTGAAGTATTCTACTTTTATTTTTAAGCCCAAGGAAAGATTTGTTTCCTCAAGCGCCAGCCCCGCAGGGCTAATCAGCATTTTATTGGCTAAGTTATACCCGAGATTGCTGAAGCCGTTATGAAACGGTTCGTAGAAAACAGTTTTATTCCGGGAAGTAATTTTAATAAAGGTGCGGAACCCCTGGCTGCTAACCATCTGCCAGGCTTTATTTGCCGGAAGGAACTCCAGTATTGCGCGGTCTTTGTCCCTGACTCCGAAGCTGGAAATTGCCTGCCCCCGGTTGACATAAAAAGTCCACATGGGTATTCCGTACCTGCCGGCTATGCCGGGAAAGAAATTAGAGAAAGGCTTGGAATAGTTATAGTTTTCTATAACAAACTCTCCGGCTTCGTTCAGGTAGTACTTTGGCGTTTTATTATGCGATTTCATATTGAATTATTTTACCCGATTTAAGTTTTTTGTCAAGAAAACGCTTTGTGAATCTGGTTGACTTTTGAGCTTGAAAATGTTATTATATTTTTTTATAACTATAAGGAGCGCTATGGGTATTGATAAAAAAACCGTGGAAGATGTGGCGCATTTGGCGCGGATTGAGCTAAATGCGGAAGAATTGGAGAAATTATCCAGCCAATTGGAGCATATCCTGGCTTTTATTGATAAATTAAGTTTATTGAATACCGAGAATACCGTTCCTACAAGCCATGTCCTTGAAATCAGCAATATATTAAGAAAAGACGAGTCCAAGGTTTCGTTGCCTATCGATAAGATTTTGAAGAATGCCCCTGAGAAACAGGGTAGCTTTTTTGTTGTCCCCAAGGTAATTGAATAAGATGGAATCCTGCAAATTAACTGCCCACGAACTCCTCGAGAGATTAAAAAATGGTGTAATAACCTCTGAGCAAATATTTTCAGATTTAAGCAAAAGAATTGAAAGCGTTGATTCCAAGGTTAAGGCTTATGTCAGGACTAGTCATTCGCAGCCTCTGGTTTACAATCCAAATTTCAGAGGGATACCCGTATCTATAAAAGATAATATTTGCACCGAAGGCTGCAATACTGAATGTTGCTCAAGAATTCTTGCAGGATTCAACCCTCCGTATAGCGCTACTGTAATCAATAAAATAGTCGAATCGCAAAATAGTTTCTTGGGGCTAAAATGCAATATGGATGAGTTTGCCTTTGGTTCATCGACGGAGAATTCCTGTTTTGGCCCTACGCACAACCCCTGGAATTTGGAATGCGTCCCGGGAGGTTCCTCCGGAGGCTCTGCTGCTGCGGTAGCAGCAGATGAAGCAATTTGGGCCCTAGGCTCGGATACCGGCGGTTCAATCAGGCAACCGGCGTCTTTTTGCGGCGTAGTGGGGCTAAAGCCGACTTATGGCCGGGTTTCGCGTTTTGGTTTAATTGCTTTTGCTTCCAGCCTTGACCAGATTGGCCCGTTAACTAAAGATGTTCGGGATTCTGCGCTCCTGATGAATATAATCTCGGGTTACGACCCAAATGATTCCACATCCATTAATATTCCGGTTCCGGATTATACAAAAGATTTAATAAATGACGCTAAAGGAATTAAAGTAGGTATTCCCAAGGAATATTTCGTAGAAGGGCTCGACCCTGAGATTAAATTAATAATGGAAGAGGCTGTAAATAAATTGAAAACCTTGGGCGCGCAATTTAAAGAGGTTTCGTTACCGCATACGGAATACGCAGTCCCGGTTTATTATATTTTGGCTACGGCTGAAGCCAGTTCAAACCTCGCCCGCTTCGATGGGGTGCAATATGGACTAAGGGCTAAAGCCCAAAGCTTAATCGATATGTATAAGAAAACCCGCCAGCTTGGATTCGGCGATGAGGCCAAACGCAGAATAATCCTGGGGACATTCGCTCTTTCCCACGGTTATTATGATGCTTATTATTTACGGGCGCTCAAGGTGCGCACCCTTATTAAACAGGATTTTGATAATGTATTTAAAGATTTCGATTGTATTATTACGCCTACTTCGCCTACCTCAGCGTTTAAAATCGGAGAAAAAGTGGACGATCCGCTTAAAATGTATCTTTCGGATATTTATACGATATCGGTTAACCTTGCGGGAATCCCGGCTATATCTATTCCTTGCGGATTTACCAAAAAAGGGCTGCCAGTGGGTTTACAAATTCTAAGCAAGCACTTTAACGAAGGAATGCTTTTTCGGTTAGCTTATGCTTACGAGCAGAATACCGAATGGCATAAGATCAAACCGAAACTATGAAATACGAAGCAGTAATAGGATTAGAAGTGCATTTGCATTTAAACACTAAAACCAAGGCTTTCTGCGGTTGTTCTACAGAGTTTGGCAAAGAGCCGAATTCACAGGTTTGCCCGGTTTGCCTGGGTTTTCCCGGGTCTTTACCGGTTTATAACCAGACCGCTCTGGATTATGCAATAAAAGTTGCTCTTGCTTTAAACTGTAAAGTCCAGGAGTATACCAAATTTGACCGAAAAAATTATTTCTATCCGGATTTACCGAAAAATTATCAGGTTTCGCAATATGACCTTCCTTTGTCTGTTAGCGGTTTTCTTGATATTGAAATAGAGGACAAGTTTAAGCGTATAGGCATAACCCGCGTGCATATGGAAGAAGATGCGGGAAAGCTAATCCATCAAGATGATTGCAGTCTCGTGGATTTTAACCGCACCGGAGTGCCGCTTCTAGAAATTGTGAGTGAACCGGATATTAGCTCCCCGGAAGAAGCCTACGAGTATTTATCTGCGCTTAAGAGCACTATTCAATATTTAGAGGTTTCGGATTGCGATATGGAGAAGGGGTCGCTGCGCTGCGACGCCAATATTTCATTAAGACCGGCAGGCGCAAAGGCCCTCGGAGTAAAGACAGAATTGAAGAATATGAATTCGTTTAAAGGGGTTAAAGACGCGTTGAGTTATGAAATCAGACGCCAGGCGGAAATCCTGGATTCCGGAGAAACGCTTACACAGGAGACGCGGCTTTGGGATGTCAAGGCTCAAGAGACGGTGTCTATGCGCACTAAAGAGGGGGCCAAGGATTACCGTTATTTTCCCGAACCGGATTTGCCTCCTTTTGTAATCAAGGAAGATAAAATTGCGGAAATCAGAAAAACTATTCCGGAATTGCCCAAGGAAAAAATGCAGCGTTTCATAAAAGAATATGGCTTATCCGAATATGATGCTAAGGTTTTGGTTAGTTCCAAGAAGACGAGCCAGTTTAGCGAAGAAGCAATGAAGAAATCCGCAGATACAAATAAAAAACCGTTGGCTAATTGGATAATCGGCCCTTTAGCCGCTTTGGCGGCGAGTAACAATTGCCAGATTTATGAGTTGAAGATTACGACCGATAGCCTAATCGAATTAATCGAATTAATTGAAAAAAAACAGGTTATTTCCAATCTTGCCGGAAAGGCCGTTCTGGAAGAAATGCATAAGACGCAAAAATCTGCCAAAGAAATCATTGCGGAAAAAAATCTGGCTCAGATTTCCGATTCGGGAAGCTTGGCCGGTATTATTGAGGAAGTTATTAAGGAAACCCCCAAGTCGGTTGCCGATTTTAAGTCCGGAAAAGCCAATGCGGTCATGTTTTTGGTAGTCCAAGCAATGCGTAAAAGCGCGGGGAAAGCCAATCCTAAAGTCGTGCAGGTTT
>JAQUOO010000056.1 GCA_028717055.1 Candidatus Omnitrophota bacterium
ATATCCATAAAAGTGGATTCCTTGGCGGGTTTCCCGGTATTTGCGCTTTCTAACTCTGCCAGTTCCGCGGCATTATCCAGGACCCCTTGCGCAATTTTAGCGATAAAATTTTTACGCTGGGCTAGGGTTAAGCGCGGCCAATCTCCTTGGTCAAAGTTTAATCTTGCGCTCGCTAAAGCTAATTCCACTTCTTTTAGTGAAGCAAGCGAAACCTCGGCAATTACTTTTCCCGTAGCAGGATTAAGCACCGCTTCTTTATCCTTAGCCTCAATGAACTTTCCGCCGATGTATAACGGATAATTTTTAATCATTTTATCTTTACTTCCTTAAATATCCCGAAAAGCCGGGTAAAGGGCACATACCATCTGGAAAGCTGGCCCAATTGTCCCTGCAATTTCATTTTCCCCTGGGTAACTGCCACAAACGAATCGAGCTTACCCAAGAATACCTGTTCCCAGACATTAGCCGGGGCAGAAATTATAAAGGGCGCCTCGGCATCAAAATCCAGTTTTATGATTTTTCCTTTTTCAAAATTAAATTTGTAAGCCTTATCGCTTCCGTCTAATTTTATGGCCAGTTTTACTGTCAAATCCTGCTCTTTTCCTTTTTGAGCAATGAATTCGTCTTTATTCACCAAGTCAACAATCGTCTGGATATGCTCTTTGGAAAACATTTCAAAGCTGGCATCTTTTGCTAAACTATCTTTTAGGGCTTTATCTAAATCATCAAGAATGTCTTTCTTGAATACACGGGCTAAAGCAGTGCTAGCCACCGCCTCTTCCAAAGCCTCGGTTAAATTCAGGGCATCGCAAAATTTATCGGCAATTGCTACAACTCCGTGATTTTTCAAAACCACCAGATTATTAGATTTTAAAGCACTGATAACGGCTTCGGGCCTGGTCACTGTCGGCGTATCCTGCTCGATAACCGGAACATTTCCAAGATAAAATTTGGTCTCAAAGGTCAAGGCTTTCAGATCCGAGGTAACCGCAAAATATCCGTTAATCAAAGGCGGATGGGAGTGAACCACGGCTTTAGCCGGGAAATTCTTGTAAACCAAAGTATGCAAAGGTAACTCTGAGCTGGGCTTAATATTACCGCATACATTACCTGTATTTAAATTTACTTTTACGATATCTTTGGGGGTTAAATTCCCCAAAGATGTTCCGGTTGCGGTGATCAGTATGTTTTCAGCATCCAGGCGCGCGCTTAAATTTCCGGATTTAGCCACGGCTAACCTATTTTGATAAAGATGTTTGCCGACTTTGATAATTTCGTTTTTAATCTTTCCTTCTTTGCAAAAAATCATCGCTTTATCTCCATATAAACATGCTTAGTAATTAAATTATTCGGCGTAACATCGAATGCCGGATAATATCCCTTAACACCTTTAGGAGCAAGGCGCAAACCCTGATATTCTAACATTTCTTTATCCGGCCTGATCTCGATCTTAATATCTTTTCCGCTCTTTAATCCGGAGGCCGGCGGGCATAAAACATAAAAAGGCAGATTGAAATGCCTGGCTAAGACCGCGATTCCATAGGTTCCGATTTTATTGGCGATATCTCCGTTTTGGGCCAAGTGGTCTGCTCCGACGATAACTTTATTTACCTTACCCGAAGACATCACTGCGGCGATCATCCCGTCAGTGATTAAAGTTACGTTAAAACCTCCTCGTTTAAGTTCCCAGGCGGTCAGGCGCGCTCCTTGCATATACGGCCGGGTTTCCGTGGCAAAGAAACTTACCTTTTTCCCCTGTTTTCGGCAGAATTCTCCGATTAAAGGCATTAAGCCGCTGACATTGCAATGCGTAAGAATACAATCCCCATCTTTAATTAACTTACTTGCTTCCTCGGCTTGCTTAACGCGGCTGAATTTCAATCCTTCCAAGAAACCTAAGATACATTTTTCCAGGGGAGCATTGGATTCAGCCCAACCCAAAACCATATCCGTCAAGAACTTAAATGACAGCGTTGGCCTAGTGGCGTTGATAGCTTGCGCTACTTTGGCCAAGTCTTTTTGTTTTCCCTGTTTGATTAACAGCAAAAAAGTATACATTACCAAAAGCACTTGGCCCACAGCGCGGGTCTTCATTTGTCTTATCGCGTTGCAAGCCTCTTGATAATTCTTAGCCTTTATATAGGTAAGTTTCTGCGGCAGGAGAGTTTCATCCAGGACGTAAATCACTCCGTTCTTGAATTGAATCGGCCAGAATAAAGGTGAACATTTCATATGCTAAATCCCGAACCCAAGCCCCAATGACGACTGAAATCACAAATTCCAACTCCCAATTTTGGGCATTGAACCATTGGGAATTCATTCGTCATGTAGATTTGAACATTGATCATTTTTTATTCTCTAGACTTTTGACTGCCTCTAAAGCGATCTTTAATATATTCGCCTCAGCCATATAATACAATGGATTCATAAAACCCATTTCTCCGGTAACCACATTATCGCTTACGGCAAGAATCGAACCTGCTTTAACCCCATAAGTCTGGGCAATGGTTAAAAGCGTTGAAGAAACCATATCTACTGCTTTAGCCCCTTCTTTACGCTTGGCTTCGACGATTTCTCTGGTTTCGCGTAAAAGCGCATCCGTACTCCAGGCTTTGCCCCGATGAATATTCAATCCCATACCTTTACCGATCTCATAAAGCGTATCAGCGATCTTTTTGTCAGCTACGGTTTTAAAATCTTTATCCACATAGTAAGGAGTAACTCCGTCTCCGCGGATAACTTCATCAACCACGAATAAATCTCCTACCTTTATATTCTCATCCAAAGAACCGGCAGAGCCCGCGCGGATGATATTATCGATCCTGGCATTGCACATTACTTCCGAGGTAATCGATGTATCCGTAGAGAATCTCCCTCCATTCATCAAGGTAATCTTGATCCCCTGATAAGTCCCGGTGAACATAGAATATTCCATGAAAGTAAAGTTCTTAACCGGATTCTCGATTTTTTTCATTAGAACTTCCAGCCTATCCCTGGGGCCGGGAACAATCGCGTATTTGCCCACATCCTGCTGGCGCAGTTGAACCATTTGTGTCAGATCTTTTCCCGTCAGATGCACATCTTTAACCATTAGCATTTTATTTTCTCCTTTATTTTGACTTACGCGTCTGCCTTGCCTTGTTTAGCCTCGGGCTTTGTCCGGCTCGCTTAATTCAGCGGGTCCTGCCACGGTGCCACCTTACTTTTTCCTCGGGGGAGCGGCCCCTGCGGAAAAGTAAGGGATTCGTCACCGTGTCACCCGCGCACAGCTCTTTCCGCTAGCTAAAAACTAGTAAGTTAATAATGCTTCCGCTATTTGCTGGCTTCTTTCCAGTTACGAATTTCTTTTTCCGCCTCGACAAAAGGAAGCTCTTTCAATATAATCTTCTCAATGACGGTAAGATTACTGTACACACCTTTCTTTAATGCAACTTTTAAGATTAAATTAATATCTTCAAAGTTCCAGCTTTCTTTTCTGATGTTGTTATCTATCTTAAGAGCTTCTAAAAGCTTACTGATTTGCTTAACACCTTCTTCGTCTTTCCCATTAATAAAACTAAGAGAAGCACAAAGGAAATTATAAAGATACAATCTAGACTTTATTTTTTCTTTGATTTCTTCCTGAAAGGATACTGCTTCTTGATTTCTTTTCGTAATTATTAATGTTTCAAAATGTTCTAAGTAATCGGCTTCCTCGACTTCTTGCTTAATTAACTTATTCTTTTCAATGTCACAAGCCTTATTATAACTTACAATCGCTTCTCCCTCTTTGCCTTCTAATCTCAATAGTCTTCCTGCTAACTTAAGCATAACTAAGTCTATTTGGTTGCTAGAGAGATAGGCTTGAATTAAACTTAAGGCTTCCTTTCTTTTTTTTAGTTTCTCGAGTAAATTTATCTTTTGAATAACATAAAATCTTTCTTTTCCACCTAATTCTATAGCTTTGTTATATAAAAGAAGGGCTTCTTCCGTTTTGCCTAAGAACTCAAACACTCTTCCTTTATTTGAATAATATAATGGGTCATTAGGCTTAAATTCTATTGCTTTATCAAAGAAGTGAATGGCCGCTTCTTTCTTCCCACTTCTTTCCAAAGCGATACCTGTATTATTGTAAGCTGATGCTTCTGAAGGATTCAAAGCAATATATTGGCTGTAAGCTTGGATTGATTTATCAAAATTGCCTCGTTCTAATTCTAATAACCCTATTTGCCAGTAAGCTTCCCTATAGGATGGGCTCAATTTCACAACCTCCCCTAGCAGCCTTAAGCTTTCTTCCGCCATGCCTTTTTCCTTGAATATCATAGCTTTCGAATAAAGCAAGTTTGGATCATTCGGTATCCCGATTTCATCAAAAAATTGTATTCTTCTCTCTAACGTTTTTATCTTATTTTCTGTATCGGCAGGTATGTTTTTTTCTTCTATTTCTTTAACTTTTTCTTTTGCCCTTTCTTCTACTTTCCTTGAGGCCTTTTCTGTTTCTTGAGCTAAAAGATTAACTTGCATTTGTATAAATTTATTAAATTCCCCCGTCTTTTCTTCTACATACAGTTTTGCAGTTTCCAAAGTTTGTATTGCCTTGTCACTCCTCTGTTTTGATCGGATACTTTCGTATGTTACAAAAACCCCCGCTAAAGCTATCAAAACTCCGAATATTGTGGCTAACAACGTAAGGATACTTATTAATTTATTAGCGGCATCGCTACTTCGATTATACGACTCAATTGTGCTTTGATGTAAATCTAATCTCAATACCTGTAGATAATCCATGACATTCTTTATTTCCTCTCTAGATGGATCATTACTTGATATTTCCACTTGCACTGTTTTGTTATTAGAATTCTGCCCGGCTTTACAAATGGACATTCCTAAACAAGATGAATGAAGAATAAAAATTATTAAAAAAATCTTTAGAATAGGAGAATTTAATTTTATTCGCATCCTCATTCCTCCTGCTTTGCTTTCATATTAAAAGTTCATATAAACTTTTACTAATCTTAATTTCTGCTAATGAAAATTTACCTTAAAAGATCCTATGCTGTATTTTGTGGCTGGGTTGGATTGTTCCGGAGCGGGACGTCCACAGGCTGAGCGGGCACGGTTCCCGCCGTAGGCGGGAGAGCGAAGCCGAGGAGCCGAGCGCGATTTTCCACGCTGGGGAAAATCGCGCGTTCCCGCGAGGAACAAGACAAGCCAGACACAAAATTGTTAAAGAACTAATAAATTTGCTAAATTAACGCCTAATATATTATTCTTATCCGATTCGGATATATTCAATTCTTTGATCGTGTTGATACCGGAGGCGATGTCACGCTTAGCAGGCCAGTCGCTTCCCCATAAAATATGCTGCGGCCCAAACAACTCCAGCGCCGCCTGAAAATTCGCTTTAGTCGTATCTCCGCTGGTATCCACATAAATATTCTTTAATAGCTCTGTGGGCCTGGCTCGCAAGTCTTTGACAAAATCCATCCCCCGCAGCATCTGATAAGTCGCATCAAACCTATTTGCCAAAAACGGTGTCACTCCCCCAAAATAACCAAAGATAAATTTAACCTGGTAATCGCGCAGGATATCCGACATCAAAAGCTTGCCAATGCACATCGTCGTATCGAATACATATTCGATTACCGGAGTAAGCAACGGATCCTCTACGCGCTCAGCACCTATGGGCTTAACAATCTGCGAATGAACAAAGATCGGCAAGTTTTTGCTTTGCGCGAACTTATAAACATCCAGGAATCTTGCATCATCCAAATAAATACCGCCATAACTGGTTGCTAAAGAAATCGCCTCAAATCCTAATTCTTCTGTAGCCCGCTTTATCTCTTTAAGCATATCCGCCTGGTGATCTATAGGCAGGATCGCCGCGCCAATAAATCTATCCGGATATTTTTTGATAATTTTTGCAACATGATCATTGAATATACGCACGACTTCGGATATGCTTCCCATTTTCAAGTGCGCATCAGAAGTCGGATATGTCAAAACCGCCCTATCAACTCCTGCCTCATCCATCATTTTAAGCTGGGCCTCAATATCACCCCAACCCTTATGATAGAAATGGGCATTGTTCATTATGCCTTCGGGTAGCCAATGACTATGACTGTCTATGATCATAATTTAATGTAAATCCCAAAACCAAAGAAATGAATATTCCTCAGGCTAAAGCCCGGGGATTGCTGAACGATTATTCAAAATGACAAATACCAAAGCTCAAAATTCAAAATAAATTTAAATGACAAGCTACCAATGACAAAACCTTAGTTTTGACATTTGTAATTTTGATTTTGAATTTATTTTGTGCTTTGAATTTGGTCATTTGTCATTACTTAATGTTCCACACTTCTCAATATCCGCTCAATCATCTCAACTTCATAGAGGAGCTTTATCTCTTCGAGCCCCTTTTTACCCAGCTCTTTGACAATCGCTTTTTCAATCGCCTCTAATTTCCAAGAGAGAAATAAATAATCTGGCTTTATTTTCTTATTCTCAAACTTTAAGCTAAGGCCATCCGCTTCTTTCTTTTGAATATATGCTTCAAACCGGGTGATCAAAGGTTCAACCGCCTTATTCTTATCCGAATCCTGCAATTCCTTCAGGATAAAACGATCGATATCAACCTGGGAGAATTTGCGTTCAATTTTATCCAGCGCCTCTTTAGTAGTTTTATAAAACCAGATAAGATAGCGTTTTTTTAAGTTTTTTAAATCCCGTTTATTCATTATTTTTTAATTAACTCCATTGTATCAAAATAAATCGTGCCTTTTAACGGAGGAAGCGGCTCAAATTGAAAAGATCGAATCGGAAAATTAAGCACTCCGTTATTGTCGGCTGTTTGCGGCTGCCAATCGCCTCTGGCGGTAAACTGGTCAAAATTACAGATAATCTGCCTCCAGCCTTTAAAGTTATCCTCAACTATAAAACGCCAGATTTCATTTCCATTGTCCTTAAGATCAAAAGCTATTCTACCCTTGGAATCCGTTCCATACATATAAAAAGAAAAGGCTTTGTACTCCTGCCATTTGACGCTATCCGGATTTACGAGCCATCCGGTATTATGCGCGTCTAGGCCATTCCCGCGGGCAACATACATATACCCGCCGGTAACCGCGTCAAAATCGACCCTTAAACCTTGTTTTCCGGTATTTTTAACATCCGCGGCCGCGGTGACTTTTATAGTTGAGCCGTTTCCCGCTCCGAAATCAACTGTGCCTTCCGGCCCATTGGAAACCGCGATCTCAAAATCATCAACCAGCAAATTTCCATCTGCCGCAAAACTAATTCCTATTATTCCTAAAAACAATGCTAATACTAGGAACATTGCCTTTTTCATCTTTTCTCTCTCCTTTATCTTTTTGTCTTACGTTTTCCCTACATACTATATACTACCTACTATCTACTATTATTATTTACCCGGATGTTTCTGTGCAAATGGTATCACCGGGGCTGTCCACGGCGTCTGCTGGTTGATTACCGCGATCTCTAGCGGACAAACATTCTGCGGCACAGTCAACGCAAACCTGACCGCGTCTTCAATTGCTTCAGTGCTCATCAATCTTTTAGTATCAGCGGTAATCTCGCTTAATTTTCCAGTCAGGTCAGTATCCGTAACTCCCGGTAATATAGAAGTTACCTTTATGCCGTGGTCGCGTAACTCCCAAAAAAGACCTTTGGAAAAAGCGCGCAAGCCCACTTTAAGCGAACTATAGACGATAAAGTTTCTCGGCAGCGGATCGCAAAGAGTCGAGCCGGAAACCATATTAATGATTGCGCCGCTTTTATTTTTGATCATATCGTTAATAACCAAACGGATCAAGCGAACATATCCCAAATAATTTGTATGGGCCAGGCGCTCAAAATCCTCAATCGGCTGGTCCTGAAAAGGATACTGCGAGGAGACTCCGGCGTTACTGATCAAAATATCGATTTTCCCGAATTTCTCCTTGGTTTTATTCACTAAATTTTCCAAGTCTTCTAGCTTGGTGACATCGCAAGGAACAGCTAATATAGTTACTTTATATTTCCTGGCGATT
>JAQUOO010000057.1 GCA_028717055.1 Candidatus Omnitrophota bacterium
CCTCTCCGGAGCCGCTCTCGGTATCCTGCCAGGTGTAGTTGGCTCCATCGATGTAGTCATCCCCTATGGCTATACGCTTGGCTCGCAGCTCACGGTAGACTCCATAGGGAGAAGGATAGTAGGTGGTTATGGTTAGGGTGTCTTCGGCAAAGAGCAGGCTGCTTGAGTTATTAGAGCTATTGCTAGGAGGAAAGACTAGAGAAAAGGCTGAAAAGAAGCTTAAAAAGAAGAAAAAGGAAAGGAGTTTCCTAGAGAGAGAGAGAGAGAGAGAGAGAGAGAGTATTTAGATACTTATACTTTAGAATAGACATAGAGAGGGCCTCCTTTTGTGGTTTAATATTGTTATTAGCCTACGACAATATTAATTATACCGGATATTTGAGATTATACAATAGTAAATGAATAAAAATCAATGCATTTTTATTAATTCTCTATGCCGGCATACCCAGGTATAATCTGATAGCCTGAAGAAAACTAACCGGTTTTCTGTGGTGCCTCTTTGCCCTGCGCATGATTTTACGGTGTATTCGTCTCATTTTGCCCTCCTTGTCCACAAAGACAACCAGTGCAATTATTCGCCGCTTGGCGGTTACCGGCGCAATTCAGATAAGCGCCGGATCCTTGCTTGGCGTCTCAGGTAAAGCTCTTTTATCTCCTCCCCCAGAGAAATCCCCCGCTATAATGAAATCCTGCCTGTAAAAACAAAACCCCGGCAAATATTATGCCGAGGCCTTGACCAAACAGTAAACCTTTGGTAACTCCGCTATCCGCCTTTTGCGGACCGGAAGCTTTGCGCCCCAGCATTGCTGCTAGTTTGCCCTTTAACCGGTTTTAACGAAAAATTACAAAATATCGCTTACAAGGAAGTATAACATATTCTTTAAGACGCTGTCAAGGCAGCGGGAACCGGAGTATCGATACTCAAAATCTCATTCTTTACTTCCCGATAAACCGAAAAGTCGATTTTAGAGTAAATCTCCTGCGCAAGGCGGAGGTATTCCTTAGCCTTATTTTTTCTTCCTGTTTTTTTATATAATAAACCCAAGTTACGGTAGGAAGCGGCCAATTCGGGCTGCAATTGAATTTTCTTGGACATTTCAACGGCCTTCTTAAAGCTATCCTCGGCTTCCCTGATCCTCTCCATCTCCATATAAAGTTCACCCAGCATATTATAATCAGAAACAAGGTTTAAGTTGTTGCCCTGAACCTCATCGATCCTCAACCCGGCCAAATAATTCTCCAGGGCTTTCTGGTATTGCTTTTCAAACAGATAAACTTCGCCCAAATTGAAATAACAATCGCTAAGCTCCTGCCTGGCTTTCAATTTTTCGAAAATCAAGCGGCTCTTTTGGTAAAATTCTCGCGCCGTTTCAAAATCATTTTTGTTGCTAAAAAGTAATCCGATATCGAAATAGTCGCAAGCCAGACTGTAACGATGCTCATACGAATACTTTCTCTCGCGGTTAATTTCAGAGCTTTTAGTCAAAAGCTCAAGGGCCAGATCATACTCTTTTTTATCGATGCGCCAAATTGCTATCTTACGCATAGCTACTGCTTCATTCAATTTATCTCTATTCTTGCGGGCTAAATCAAGCGCCTTGCTATAAAAGTCAAAAGCCTTGGGATACTCCCCTTCCAATTGATAAAACCAGCCTATCTTGATATAGCCTTTTGCCAAACGCCTGGCATCATGTTTTTTCTCGGCTAAAAGCGTATACTCAAAATAATATTTAAGCGCATTCTCTTTGTCGCCTAACCTGCGGTAAGAATCCGCTAACAGGCGATAGGCATCAATAAAACCCGGCTCCCTGTTTATTACCTGTCCGGCTGCCTGGATTACCTGCCGGTTATCGCCTTGAGCAAACGCTTTTTGCGATTTTAAAAATAAACTGTAGGTATTCGGATTTAAAGTCGGCAGGATAAAATAAAAACACAAACACACTCCTAAAACAAGTGCCGCAGACAGAAACCAAACTAACCGCTTCCCGGTGAAACTTAGCCGGAACCCACCCTTTTGCTTGACTGTTTTGGTTTTAGGTTTAAACAGGATAAATCCGGGATCACCATAAAGCAGGTAATTCGACCAATGCAAAGCCGTAATTCCATAATCCTTGACTGATTTTAGCCGGGCCAAGCGCACGCTTTCACCCACCGGCTTGCCGATTATCAAATTATGATAAAATTCCCTGGCAAAAGACAGGCTGGCAGAATCTTCGATTTTACGGATAGAACCGATGTAATGCCTTACTCCGGAGAATAAAAATGCTGCGGCCAGGGAATAATTCTTCTCCTGATATTTCCTATCCGCCTGCCCCAAAAACCTGTCTGCGGCAGAATAACAGGCATTGGAAAAAATCAACGCGGGAAGGCAACCGGCCTGCCCCATGCTCAAGATATCATGAACAGTAAATTTCCCTCCGCTTAGTATCCAACCGTTATTTCCGGGATTAAGCTGGTCGTATTCGCAATGCCCGGCGAAATGAATAATATCGTAGTCACTGATATTCTTCTTTACGTATAATTTGTCTATGTTTGTGGATTTAAAGTCAATATGCACACTTGCCTGCTTACGGTCAAACTGATTCCTGATATTCAGGCCCTCTTGATAGGCGCATTTTAAATCGCCGGTAGGATTCGCCAAAATCAGCATCTTGAGAATGTGCGCAGGAGCGCGGTACTGAACACCTGCGGCATTGCTTTTTGTTCTGACCAACCTACCGAGATTAAATTTTAAAGATAAAAAATTATTTCCGTCATACAGTAATTCCCACGGTATATCAATCAGCTCTTCATCGATAGTCAACGCCAAGTTAACGGGCTCAAGAACAGCCCTTAATCTTTCCTTAACTTGACGAGCCAGCACATGATTCCATAGCGCCTGCCCTGCTTTCTGCAGGGCCCTAACTAACGCGGAATCCTGGACACCGGTTTTACCTAATACCGCGGCAATATCCTGGGATAATTTCTCGACCTCGTTAAAATCTACCTTGTGCTGGCTATATTGTTTTAAGGTCGCGGGGGAGTTTCTCGGCTCAAAAACGCTCATCTTGAGCGAATCAAGCTGGCGGGATATTTCCAAAACATAGTTTTTTTCTTCCTGCATCCGATTTAAGCCTTAATATCCAAAACTACCAAAGCAAGCCTGTCCTTAATGCTAGTCACCTCCAAATTATATTTGCCTAACAGGATATGTTCAAAACTTACCGAACCGGAATCGCTAAAATAGGATTCCAGCTCCATATCTTCCTTAATAAGAGTTACCCTTATGTCTTTAAGCGGCCTTGCGCTATCCTTTTGCCTGGCTCTTACCGTTACATTAAAATATTTCCTGCCTTTATTCTCCACCTTCACTTCCAGCCTTATGTCGTTAAAATCTTTTAATATAATAACTTCATCTTTAAAATCTCTGATATCGCGGCTGCGTAGAACCGGCGCCGGAACCAGTTCCTGCCCCAAAAGAATATCTCCGGTAGAATTAACAATTTCCAGAACCTTTTCTTTAACCCTCGGGGAAATCTCAAGAAACAAAGATTTCTCCCTTGAGCTTAAGATATCTCTTATTTTACTGAATAATGTTTCGGGTAACTCCCCGGCATCTTCAATGCCAGAATCCAAACTAAGAGCCAGAATCCGGGCGCAATCATCGCAAGCAATTAAATGCCCGATTATCCGCTCGCTTTCTTCAGGGCTTGCGCGGCCTTCAAGGAAACAAGCCATATCCTCTTCGTCAGGATGGATGCCTGCGGACTCACTGAAACGCTTTTTCCATCCTTTGTAGACCGCACCAACCAAACTCTCCATGCTATCCGGCATATTAACAGTCCTCTCCTAATACAATAGACGTTCTATAATCAAAAATCTAACTTAAATCCTTTTTCCCTGAAACACTCTTTAAGTTTATCCATAATCCGGGCCTTTTGCATATCGATGGCTCCCCGCGAAATTCTGAATAGGCCTTTTAAGGCCTCCAGCTGTATCCCCTGGTTGATATTCAACTCTATCAAAAGCTTACTTTGATTATTCAACCCGTCAACACAATCCTCCAAAGCCATAATCATCTCTTCCTGATTAATCAGCTCAGGAGCCGAGAGCGCCCCGTCGGTCAACACATTCTTAAGGCCCGAACCATTCTCATCTTCCACGTCGATAGAAAACGTTGTCCTAATCTTACGCAAGTAATCAACGGTGAAATTGACGGCAACCTGCCTTAACCAGCTGGCAAGGCTACAGCCGTTCTTTCCTTGAAAGCTTCTTAACTTCCTGCAATCGTCTTGGATTAGAAAAATGAAGAATTCCTGAAATACATCATTGCCGAGGTCCTTAACCGAAGTGGCTCCGGTTTTCGACTTTAATACACTACAGATATACTTATATATAAGGCGGGAATAACGCTTTAAGAATTCATCCCGGAATTGATTCTCTCCCTTGACAAATCTCTGGACGAAATCCAAATCGTTCACATTTTTATTATATCACCCGAATCCCTAAAAACAACAAAAAAAGGAGCTATTTATTCGACCTCAAACGAAATAACAACGTTAAAAGAAAGCTGGGAATAATCCAACTCTTTGGGAAATTTTGGAAAAGGGGCGGCATTTCTTACGCTAGCCAAAGCTATTTCTTTTAAGTAATCCGCCCCCCGGGACTTTTCTTCAACCAAACGAACATCATTTAAATATCCGGCATTCGAAATCACAAAGGTAACATAAATCTCTCCTGTATCGCTGCGGTTATAGTTTTGATAAGCAGACCTGCGAATCTTCTCGCGCACAACCTGATAATACCCTATGTAAGAAGGATTGCCGATCTTGGCCATATCAACCGCCGGCAGAGTAATTTTTTTTCTAACCGCGATTATATCCGGCTTAACCAACGCCGGTTTATCAAAAAGCATCTCCTTGCGCATAGCGCGCGTGTTAACCTTGGAAAGGACCTCCCTGTCTATAAAAGGCGGTGGGTTTCTCTTGGACAAATTAATCTTAGAGGACAAATCCAGTAAAGGCTCGCTGGCGGGATTAACAGTTTTCTTTGGCGCCTGAGCATTAACCTTAGCCGTTGTTTTAATATAATTTATCTCCAGTTTTTTGGCTTTGGGGGCTTGAGGAAAAAACATATTACCCGGATTTTGGGCCACTACAACTATGTGCGTGGCAAAAGAAACAATAAACGCTATTTGCAGGGTACGATTGAAAATCATATTTTCATATTAACATAAATAATGTTTTAGTAAATAGCCAAGGCTCCTATCGATTCAATACGGCATCCCGGATCATATAAGGCTCATGCCGGCCAATCATCTTTCTTATCTTACCTATGTCCTCTATCGATATGGATTTCAAATCAAAAGTGGTCCTAAATTCATACGCTAGGCCTGCCGCCCTGATTAAAAGCATACTGCGCCGAATTTCATAATCATTTATAGTAACGCCGCAAACGCGCGTATACGTATCGCCGAATGGGACCTTGATATCCATAGCAATATAGTCAATATAAGGCAATACCTCTGCCAAAACATCCGGGTTACTACCGTTGGTATCGAGCTTTACGGTATAGCCCAAAGAACGAACTCTACAGATTATCTCAAGAAGATCATTCTGCAAGGTCGGCTCACCTCCACAAAAAACCACCCCGTCAAGCAGCCGCGTCTTTCTCTTAAGAAAATCGAATATACTCTCAAAAGAAACCGGATCAGTGAATAATTCCGGATAAACAAGCTGCGGATTATGGCAATACGAACACCTAAAATTGCACCCTTGTGTAAAAATAACCGCCGCCACTTTTCCCGGATAATCAATAAGAGAGAATTTTACAAATCCGCCTATTTTCATAGCTTGTAGGTCTTCCTTAAATTGAATTCTTCTTTCTTGCCGTTATTCCACTGGTTAACCGGCCTTAGATAACCGACAATCCTAGAATAAACCTCACACTCTTTGCCGCACTTCGGGCACTTTTCTACCTTCCCCGGCAAATATCCACACCCTGGGCAGACGCTAAAGGTAGGCGTAATCGAGAAATAAGGCAGTTTGTAATTAACACATACTTTCTTAATCAAGCTTTTTAGCGCGGCCTGATCTTTAATTTCCTCACCAACGTAAAGGTGGACGACGGTGCCTCCGGTATACTTAGTCTGAATTTCATCCTGCAATTCAAGCATTTCAAAAATATCATCGGTATAATTAACAGGCAGATACGTAGAATTCGTATAAAACGGATTCTTAACTTCATTAATCATTCCATAACCTGTTTGCATGTTTGGATATTTTACCTTATCTAACTGGGCAAGGCGGTATGAAGTTCCTTCTGCCGGAGTCGCTTCAAGGTTATAAAGATTGTTTGTTTCTTCCTGAAATCCCAAAAGCTTCTGCCGCATAAAATCCATAGTCCTTAATGTAAAAGCTCTGCCTTTTTCACTTGCGATATCATCCTTAAGGAGATTCAGGCACGCTTCATTCATCCCGACAACCCCAATGGTGGAAAAATGATTCTTCCAATATTTTCCTAACCTCTCCTTTACCTGCCTTAAGTAAAATCTCATATAAGGATAAAGGTTTTCTTCGGTAAAAGATTCCAGAGTTTTCCTTTTAATCTCCAAGCTCTCTTTGGCCAAATTCATAATTGCCCCGAGCTTCTCAAAGAAATCATGTTCATCATGAGAAATGAATCCCAGCCGCGGCATATTAATAGTAACTACACCGATTGATCCGGTAAGAGGCGACGATCCAAACAACCCGCCTCCTCTGCGGCGTAACTCCCGATTATCTATCCTTAACCTGCAGCACATACTACGGGCATCCTCCGGATTCATATCTGAATGGATAAAATTCGCAAAGTAAGGCAAGCCGTATTTTGCAGTCACTTTCCATAAAATATCCAGATTAGGATTATACCAGTCGAAATCCTTTGAGATATTGTAGGTAGGGATAGGAAAAGTAAATACTCTGCCTTTGGCGTCACCCTCAAGCATGACTTCTAGGAATGCCCGGTTAAACATATCCATTTCAGCCTTAAATTCCTTATAAGTAACATCCTGCATTTTCCCACCGATAATCACCCCCTGGTCGGCATAATACGAGGGTACAGTAAGGTCCATGGTTATATTGGTAAACGGTGTCTGGAAGCCTACGCGAGTAGGAACGTTTACGTTAAACAGAAACTCCTGCAGTGCCTGTTTTACCCCCTTATAATCCAGCCGGTCAAAACGGATAAACGGCGCAAGTAATGTATCAAAGTTAGAAAATGCCTGGGCTCCGGCTGCCTCACCCTGGAGCGTATAAAAAAAGTTGGTTATCTGGCCTAATGCCGTACGCAGGTGCTTTGCCGGCTTAGACTCCACCTTACCGGATGCTCCCTGAAACCCCTCTAAAAGCAGATCATACAGATCCCAGCCCACGCAATAAGCGCTGATTATACCCAAATCATGGATATGAAAATCCCCTTCAAGATATGCATTCTTGATATCTTCAGGATATATCTTATTAAGCCAGTAGATTTTACTTACCTCTGAAGAAATATAGTTATTCAAGCCTTGCAGAGAAAACCCCATGTTGCTGTTTTCCTTAACTTGCCAATCGGATTTTGAAAGATACTGATCAACCAGGTCAACATTGAACTTCGAAGTTATCTGACGGACACCCTTGCGCTGCTCGCGGTAAAGGATATATGCCTTAGCAGTCTTCTTGTAAGGCGAAGCCAAAAGAATCTCCTCAACAATATCCTGTATCTGTTCTA
>JAQUOO010000058.1 GCA_028717055.1 Candidatus Omnitrophota bacterium
TATTAAGGGGTAAACATAAAGCGGTATTTACTCCGCATGTAGACACCGGAGATAATGTTGTGGTTATAAACACGGCTAAAATCAGGATTAGCGGCCGGAAATCCAAGCAAAAAGTATACCGCCGTTATTCCGGTTATCCGGGAGGCTTAAGGGAAGTAACTTTTGAGAAGATGTTTACGAATAAGCCTACAACCGTATTTAAGCTTGCGGTTAGGCGTATGCTTCCCGCAGGAGCCTTGGGCCATGTCATGTTGAAGAAATTGAAGATTTATGCCGATGATAAACATGCGCAGATAGCGCAAAAGCCGCAAATTTTGGAGGTTTGAATAAATTAAATGGGAGAAACAACAAAATATACAGCTGTAGGGAGGCGTAAGGAATCAGTGGCCAGAGTAATTCTTGTTCCCGGTAAGGGAGATTTTACCATCAATAGCCGTCCTTACGAGAAATACTTTTTAAGAGAAACCGACCGTATAATCGTGAAACAGCCTTTAGAGGCAACCAATAATATGAACAAGTATGATGTTATCGCCAACATTGCGGGAGGCGGGCTAACCGGACAGGCAGGGGCTCTAAGATTAGGTATCTCCAGGGCGTTGATTTCTATTGATCCGGCGCTTAAGGATTTATTGCGCAAACAGAATTATTTGACCCGTGACCCTCGCGCCAAAGAGCGCAAGAAGTATGGGCAAAAGGGCGCGCGTAAACGCTTCCAGTGGACTAAGAGGTAGTATATAAAATAAAAGTCAAAAATAAAAAGCCATTAGTTATATAAAAACCCCGCTGAAAGCCAGCGGGGTTTTGCATTTTATGTTCCCGACGAGAAAAGGCTTGACTACGACGGGATTTTATTCTAAGATTAAAAATATATTTATAGGAGATTAGCGATGGTAAATGTCGGAATCGTGGGGGTGACCGGGTATACAGGAGAAGAGTTGATCCGGCTTCTGCTTAACCACCCGCAAGTTAAAATTTCCGGGCTTTTTTCAGGCAGCGCCTTCGGTAAACCGGTTTCTAGGATATTCCCCAAGTTTACCGGCAAACTCGAATTAGTTTGTTTGAAAGCGGATATAAAGAACATCGTCGATAAATGTGATGTTGTATTCTTGGCTTTACCGCATACTTCTTCGATGGACTTGGTCCCTAGATTGGTTAAAGCGGGTAAAAGGGTAATTGACCTAAGCGCCGATTATAGGCTGAAGGATTCTAAAGTCTATGAAGAATTTTATCAATACAGGCATAAAGATAAACCGAACTTAAAAACTTCCGTTTACGGACTCCCTGAATTATGCCGGGCCGAAATAAAAAAAGCGAAGATTGTCGCTAACCCGGGATGCTATCCTACGGCAGCAATACTGGCGTTAGCCCCGCTGGTGGCTTTGGGCCCGGTGGATTTTAATTCGATAATCATCGATGCCAAATCAGGCGTAAGCGGCGCCGGGAGAAAGAAAACCGAGGAATTCTTTTCTTCGCAAGATAAAGAGAATTTCAAGGCCTATAAGGTTGGAGTGCATCAGCATACTCCGGAAATCAATCAGGCGCTATCGAAGCTGGCGGGTAAAAAGATTAATGTAACTTTTGTGCCGCATCTATTGCCGGTAAGAGCAGGAATACTGGAGACGATATATGTGCAGAAAATTCAAAATTCAAAATTCAAAATTCAGAAACCGGTTGATTTATACAAGAAGTTTTACAAAAATGAGCCTTTCGTAAGGATAAAAGCGCAAGGGGAATTCCCGGGGTTAAAAGATGCGGTAGGCACTAATTTTTGCTACATAGGAATAATGGATAATCCTGACAGCGTGATTATAATTTGCGCTATCGATAATCTTATAAAAGGGGCTTCTGGCCAGGCAGTGCAGAATATGAATATAATGTATGGATTCCCGGAGACAATGGGGTTATTATAAATCCAAATGACAAAATTCAAAATCCAAAATAAATTCAAAACCCAAATTTCAAAACAAACGTTTTGTTATTTGGGATTTGTCATTTAAATTTATTTTGAATTTTGTGCTTTTTCATTTGACATTAAAATGAAGATATATAAAAAAGCAATCTTACCGTCAGGTTTTAAGGCCAGCGGGATATCTTGTGGAATCAAGAAATCCGGCAAACCCGACTTGGCTTTATTTTTCTCTGAAATCCCCGCGAAAGCCGCTTGCGTATTTACAACCAATAGCATATTGGCTGCTCCGGTTATCCTGTGCAAAGACTATTTAAAGAGAAGCGATTTTTTCCAGGCGGTTATTGCTAATAGCGCAAATGCGAATTGTTTTACCGCCGAGCAGGGGTTAAAAGACGCGCGGGAGACCTCGCAAACTTTAGCCGCGGCGCTTGGGTTAAAGAAAGAGAATATCCTGGTTGCTTCAACCGGAATAATCGGCAAGAGGCTGCAAATTGGTAAGATTAAATCTGGCATCCCCGAACTAGTGAAAAAATTATCTTATGGGGGCGCCCATGAGGCTCAAGAGGCTATCTTGACTACCGATACTTTTGCTAAAGGAGTTTCAGTTAGGTTAAATATAGGCTCAAAATCCATAACCATATGCGGGGTGGCTAAGGGCGCCGGAATGATCGCGCCGAATATGGCAACACTTTTAAGTTTTATTTTTACGGATGCCAACATATCCAGGCCAGCGCTTAATCAGGCATTGAAAGCGGCGGTAAAAGACTCTTTTAACTGTATAACCGTTGATGGTTGCATGAGCACGAATGATTCGGTTATGCTTTTGGCAAACGGAGCCAGCGGGAGCGCTTTGATCAGCAAAGGCAGGAATCTGGATTTATTTATCCAGGGCCTGGCTATTGTTTGTCTGGAATTGGCTAAAATGATAGTTAAAGACGCAGAGGGCGCAAGTAAATTTATCAAGATAAAAGTCGTCTCCGCCAAAAATTACGCAGAAGCTAAAGCAGTGGCATTGAATATAGCCAATTCCAGTCTTTTTAAAACAGCTGTCTACGGCCAGAATCCCAATTTCGGCAGGATCGCTGCCGCCGCGGGATCCGGCGGAATAAAGATTAAAGAAGAAGATTTGAAAGTCAAGGTCAGTCCTCTAAAGAAGAAAGACATAGATGTTGAAGTTGCGTTGGGCCGGGGTAAAGCAGGCGCTACAGTTTATACTTCGGACCTTACGCCTGAATATATTAAAATTAACGCGGAATATAATTAAGCGAGGATAAAGATGGATGAAGCAATTAGAAAGGCGGATGTATTGATTGAAGCCCTGCCGTATATAAAGAAATTTCATAAGAAAGTAATCGTCATAAAATACGGCGGAAGCATCTTGGGGGAAGAGAAAATCCGCAAAGGAGTTTTAGAGGATATTGTTTTCCTGAACTTTATGGGTTTGAAACCCGTATTGGTTCATGGAGGCGGTCCGAATATAAGCGACCGGATGCGGCATTCCGGCAAAAAAACCGAATTCGTGGATGGGATGAGGGTAACTGATGAGGAAACCCTGGCTGTAGTAGAAGAGGAACTGCAGGCTTTAAATGATATTATCATTAAGGAAATCTCGGAGCTGGGGGCAAAGGCCGTGGGGCTAAACGGTAAAGCCGGCCAGCTTATCCAAGCCGAAAAGAAAAAAGCAAAGGTAGATTTGGGGTTAGTCGGAGACATTATCGGAGTTAACTCTGAAATTATTCTGGAAGAATTGAAGAAAGACAAGATTGCGGTCGTTCTGCCCATGGGCAGCTCTAAAGACAAAAAAACTTATAACGTTAACGCCGATGAAGCAGCTGCCAGCGCCGCCGGTTCTCTGGGGGCAGAAAAGTTTGTTTTGTTGACTAACGTAAAGGGAATCTTGCGTAATCCTGACGATCCGCATTCGTTTATCTCAACCTTGACTACGCAGGAAGCTAAGGGGTTGATTGAAGAGAAAGTTATCCAGCAGGGTATGATTCCCAAAGTCCAGGCTTGTATTGATGCTTTGGAAAAAGGCGTCAAGAAGACGCATATTATCGATGCGCGTATCCCGCATGGGCTGCTGCTTGAAATATTTACGGATAAGGGAATCGGGACTGAGATTGTTCGATAAAAGGTAATTTAATAATGACAAATGACAAAATTCAAAATCCAAAATAAATCCAAAACTCAAATGTCAAATTTTAAAACAAAAGCTTTGTCATTTGGTATTTGTCATTTGCGCTTATTTTGAATTTTGAGCTTTGGCCTTTGAAATTAGCGGTTTTGTTTTAACTTATATTTATCTTAACTTGGGCAAAATAAAATGAAGCTAGAAGAAATTTTTCAAGCCTATAATGATTACATAATGCCTACTTACACCAAAGTTCCTTTGGTGTTTGTTAAGGGAAAGGGCTCTAAGCTTTGGGATATCCATAATAAGGCGTATTTGGATTTCTTCCCGGGTTGGGGTGTAGGCAGCCTCGGCCATTGCCATCCCAAGGTAATGCAGGCGGTACGGGATCAGGTCTCCAAACTTATTTTTATTCCGAATAACTATTATCATATCCCCCAGGCAAAGTTGGCCAGGGAGATAGTTTATTGGTCGTATCCTGCCAAGGTGTTCTTTTGTAATTCCGGGGCAGAGGCTAATGAGGGGGCGTTTAAGCTGGCTAGAAAATTCGGGCAGGGCAGATACGAAATCATAACTTTTGAAAATTCATTTCACGGAAGGACATTGGCGGCAGTTGCCGCAACCGGGCAAAAAAAATATCAGGAGGGTTTTAGCCCCATGCCCGAAGGTTTTAAGGCCGTTAAGTTTAACGATATTGCCGCAGTCGAAAATGCCGTCAATGACAAAACAGTTGCCATAATGCTTGAGCTTGTGCAGGGCGAAGGCGGAATAAACGTAGCCGGTAAAGATTTTGTTTTGGCGCTTAAGAAAATATGCTCTGAAAAGAAACTCTTGCTTATAGTAGATGAAGTCCAAACTGGAATTGGCCGGACCGGGAAATTGTTCGCCTATCAGCATTACGGTGTGACCCCGGATATAATGACTTTAGCCAAGGCTTTAGGCGGAGGCCTGCCTATCGGCGCAATGGTAGTCAGGAAAGAGATTGCCGATACTTTGGGGCCGGGAATGCACGCTTCAACTTTTGGCGGAGGCCCGGTTATAAGCCGGGCAGCTTTAGCTGTCCTCAAGGCGATACAAGAAGAAAAAGTGCTCAAGAATGTCAACTTGATGGGAGAATACCTAGTTGCGAAGCTGGATGCTTTAAAAGGAAGATGTTCCGTGGTAAAAGAAGTGAGAGGACTGGGCTTAATGGTTGGCCTGGAATTGAATATTGAGGGCAAGGCTATCGTTGATAAATGTATCAAGAAGGGGCTTTTGGTTAATTGCACGCACGCAAAGGTTTTGAGGCTTATGCCGGCGTTGAATGTTTCGAAAAAAGAAATAGATAAGGCGATAGCTATATTGAATGAAGTCTTAAAGGGAGTCAATATCCAATGATTCAATGTCGAATGAAATCCCAATTACTCAATGCCTCAATTGGAAGTTGGGATTTGAAAATTCATTCGTCATTGGGGCTTGGAGATTGGGAATTACCATGAATAAAGACCTGCTTACCATAAAAGATCTGACCGCTAAAGAAATCGAAGAATTATTCAGCCTTACCGATAAGCTGAAAAGAAATAAGGCCAGGTTCAGCAAGGTTTTGGCCGGCAAGGCCCTTGCTCTTGTTTTCCAGAAGCCCTCGAACAGGACCAGAGTGTCTTTTGAAGTGGGAATGTTTCAATTAGGGGGCAACTCTTTATACCTGTCTCCGGGTGAAATAAGCCTCGGGATAAGGGAATCTATCGCGGATGTTGCCAGAACTCTCTCCAGGTTTGTCGACGGAATAGTTTTAAGGACATTTGAGCATAAGAATTGCGAGGACTTGGCTAGATTTTCCGGTATACCGGTGATTAACGGGTTATCGGATTTTTCGCATCCTTGCCAGGCTTTGGCGGATTTATATACCATTAGGGAAAAATTGAAAGCTTTTAAAGGCGTAACCCTGGCTTACGTAGGCGACGGGAATAATGTTTGCAATTCCCTGCTTTTTATTTGCGCAAAATTAGGCGTGAATGTGAATTTGGGATGCCCGAAAGGTTATGAACCGCTTGCTGCGGTATTGAAAGATTCCCGGGCTATTGGAGATACTACGGGAGCCGCAATCAATTTATTCAATGACGCTTCCAGTGCGGTTAAGGATGCGGATGTGATTTATACCGATGTCTGGACAAGCATGGGGCAGGAAGATGAAGCCAGGAAAAGAATAGAGGTATTCGAAGATTTTCAGGTAAATATGAATTTGGTAAAGTCAGCTAAAAGAGGAGCTTTGATTATGCACTGCCTTCCTGCGCATAGAGGCCAGGAGATAACCGATGAAGTAATCGAGAGCGGGAATTCGGTTGTATTTGATGAAGCTGAAAACAGGATGCATGTGCAGAAAGCGGTTTTAATAAAATTACTGGGGAGATAGTTAAATGAAAAAAGTAGTGTTGGCGTATTCTGGCGGATTGGATACATCTTGTATAGTCAGGTGGTTAAAAGATAAGGGTTATGAGGTTATCTGTTTTATGGCGGATTTAGGCCAGGGTTTAGGCCAAGGGGAAGATCTGGGTGCCATAGAAGCAAGGGCTTTAGCTGCCGGAGCAAGCAAGGTTTATATCAAAGACTTGCAGGATGAATTCGTAGAAGAGTTTGTTCTGCCGAGTTTGCAGGCAAATGCCGTTTACGAAGGGAAATATTTATTGGCTACAGCTTTGGGCAGGCCTTTGATTGCTAAATATCTTGTTAGAATAGCCCATAAAGAAAAGGCTGATGCCGTGGCTCATGGCTGCACCGGTAAAGGCAATGATCAGGTAAGGATTGAAGTTGCCGCAGGGATTCTTGATCCCGGCTTAGAAGTTCTTGCTCCGGTCAGAACCTGGGAATTCAAGTCAAGGGAAGAAGAGATAGAATATGCGAAAATGCGCAATATCCCTATAGATGTAACCAAGAAAAAACCGTATAGTATTGACAGGAATATTTGGGGGATCAGTATTGAAGCCGGCGTCTTGGAGGATTTGGCCCAGGAGCCTCCGGAAGACGCATATATGATTACTAAAAGCCCGACCGCTCAGATAAGTTATCCTAAATATATCGAGATTTATTTTGAGAAAGGCGTCCCGAAGAAAGTTGACGGGAAAACCTGCAAATTGAAAACCCTGATTAACAATTTAAACGAAATAGGAGGGTTGCATGGCGTAGGCCGGTCAGATATGGTTGAAAATAGGTTAATCGGGATAAAATCCAGGGAGATCTATGAAGCGCCGGCAGCGACAATATTGCATATAGCGCATAAAGAGCTGGAGGCGCTTGTATTGGATAGGGAATTGGCGCATTTTAAAGATATTATATCGCTTAAATATTCGGAATTAGTTTATAATGGCCTTTGGTTTTCTCCTTTAAAAGAGGCATTGGACGGTTTTGTAAAATCCACGCAAAAGAATGTTACCGGTTCGGTCAGGTTGAAGTTATTCAAAGGTAATTGTGCAGCCGTGGGCAGAAAATCCAAGAATTCGCTTTATAAAAAAGAACTTAGCACCTATGGCAAAGAGGATAAATTTGATCAGAAGCTGGCCGA
>JAQUOO010000059.1 GCA_028717055.1 Candidatus Omnitrophota bacterium
CCGACTGATTCAACATAAGCCTCAACCTCTTTTGGAGTTCTGTGGGCGGACAATACCTTTACTTCAAATCCAACTTTGTATTCTTTCAAAAATTCAATCGCTTCCTGCAAAGTTTCCAGATCCGAGCTACTTCCCATAATTATACTTATCTTATTCATAAAGCCTCCGGTTTAATGACAAATGAAATCCAAAATCCCAATGTCAAATATTGAAAACCAAATTTTTATTATTTGGAATTTGACATTTAGATTTATTTTGGATTTTGAATTTTGTCATTTGACATTAGGGCTTTTTCCCCAATGTCCTTCCGATAATGCATCCCCTCAAAACTTATTTTCTTAACTGCCGCATAAGTGTTGGCAATCGCCTCTTGTATAGTTTTACCTAAACCAACCACTCCCAGGACCCTGCCGCCATTAGTTAGATATTCTTTTTCCTGCTTTTGGCCCACATCATTTACTGTCCTTAATTTGGTCCCGGCATGAAAAATCACCACATCTTTTATTTTAGCCACTTCGTCCAACCCGAAGATCTCTTTTCCTTTTTCATAATTCCCCGGGTATCCTCCTGCCGCGCAAACTACGCAAACGCTTGAGCGCTCATCCCATTCCAGATTCTTTATCCGGTTTAGTTTCTGCTCGGCGGTTGCCAGCATCACTTCTAATAAATCCGATTTTAACCTGGGTAAGATCGCTTGGGTTTCCGGATCGCCAAAGCGAACATTAAATTCCAGGGTCTTCGGCCCTTCCTTAGTCAACATTATGCCGGCGTATAAAACTCCCCGGTAATCTATACCTTCTTTAACCAGGCCGTCGATAGTCCGGTAAACTATCTTTTCCAGAATTTCTTTAAATAATTCTTTGGTCACAACCGGCGCCGGCGAATATACACCCATCCCGCCCGTATTAGGCCCGCAATCATTGTCAAAAACCCGCTTATGATCCTGGGCCGAAGCTAAAGCAATTACTTCTTTGGAATCAGTGATTACCAGAATCGAGGCTTCCTGTCCCTGGAGGCATTCTTCGATAATAACTTTATTCCCGGCAGCGCCGAAAACTTTATCCCGCATCATCGCCTCTACCGCTTTCCTGGCTTCATCAATTGTTTTAGCCACTACAACACCTTTGCCTGCGGCAAGGCCATCAGCTTTAACTACGCAAGGCGCGCCGATTTTCTCGATATACTCTTTCGCCTCATCGGGATTGTCGAAAACTTTAAATTCAGCTGTCGGCACTTTATATTTTGCCATTAATTCTTTGGAGAATACTTTACTGGCCTCTAAAGTAGCGGCTTCTTTATTCGGGCCGAATATTTTAAGCCCGGCTTTTTGGAATTCATCAACAATGCCCAAAGATAAAGCTGCTTCCGGGCCCACTACTGTAAAATCTATTCTTTCTTTTCGGGCAAAATCTAATAACCCGGCAATATCATCGGCTTTGATATCTATGCACTCGGCGATTTGCGCAATGCCGGCATTTCCCGGCGCGCAAAAAATCTTATCAGCCAGCTTAGATTGCGCAATCTTCCAGACTAGCGCGTGTTCTCTCCCTCCAGAACCAATCACCAATATTCGCATTTCTTTTCCTTTTGTATCCTACGCGTCTACCAACTAAATCAGACGCCCTTTTGATACATCCCTACTATCATTTACTTAGAGTAATTTTACTTAGTGTTAACTAACCCTGAATTAATCGCGGTATTTGAATCATTCATCGTATATTTCTCAACTTTACCGCTCTTATCTATAAGTATAGTCAGCATCTGCTGCTGCATATCCATTCCGCTTGAGAAAATATTATAAATTGGGATGAAGTTAGACGCGCGATTCTTAACTTTAGTATATTGATACATCATTGTTATTTTGCCATCGGAAAATAAAGTTTTCATATATGGTTTACCTAAAATAGCAATAACTTCTTGCTCTGTAGTTACACCTTCTTTAATCTGAGACATTTTATTTTGATCAATTGACTTTCCCACACTAGCGCAACCAGCCAAAACAATAGTTATAGCTAATAAAATTAAATTCTTCATTTTATATTTTTCTCATCCTCGCCACTCGCTAAATTAGGGTGTCCCTTTTCAGCACGTCCCCATTACCGATTACGAACATGATTATGTATTTTCCTTCTTAGAATTAGAGAATTTCCAATTTCAGGGACACATTACTTAGTTATCTATAAATGAATCTGGCGTTTATGCGAACGTTGCTATGGATATTTTGCCGAAGGGTGTTGTGAGCGCGCCTTAGAAAATTTTCGGCAGATCTATCCTAATAATTTTGTGGCTGGATTGGCTTGTTCCGGAGCAGGGCGTAACGCAGGCTGAAGCGGGCACGGTTCCCGCCGTAGGCGGGAGAGCACAGCCGAGTAGCCGAGCACGATTTTCCACGCTGGGGAAAATCGTGCGTCCCTGCGAGGAACAAAACAAACCAGACACAATTGATAAAAAGAGCAGAACTGCGTTTGTTTCAAAATCCAAGGCGAAACAGTTTCCTAGCTAGCCATCGAAGAAATACTACTATGGAAACTGTTTCTTACTTTATTTCGCTGGCTTTTCTTTTTCTTCCTTATGCTTTAAAGGCAAAAAGCCGGCCATTTCACCAATAACATTGACTAATTCTGTATTCGCCGGAACAACAATCTTGGCGTTATTCTGCAATGACTTCTCGACTGCTTCCAGTTTGCGCAACACCTGCGCGTTACCCACAAAATATTCTTCAGCTGCCTCATTAACCAGCTTTATCGCGGTTGCCTCACCTTCAGCTTCTAAGATCCTCGCCTGCTTGATACCTTCAGCTTTCTTGATCTCCGCGCGCTTTTGCCCGTCAGCCGCGGTTTCAGTAGCAGTCGCAAAATCAATTGCCGCGATCTTCTCATTCTCAGCCTTAACGACTTTATTCATCGTCTCCTGCACATCCTTAGGAGGGTCGATCTCTTTTAGTTCGGTCCTGACGATCTCCAAACCCCAAGTGCCGGTCTCCTGGCGCAAAGTGTTATGCAATTCGGCGTTGATCTTTCCTCTTTCGCTATTGGCGGATTTCAAAGTCAAAGTGCCGATAATATTCCTTAAAGTGGTGCGGGCAAGATTAACGATCTGCCACTGATAATTATTCACATTATACTGCGAAGCCTTAACGCTCTCTTCATCGCCTTTGACTTTGAAATAAACCTGCGCGTCAACCTTGGCATTCAAATTATCGTTAGTGATGATCTCCTGCGGCTCAGCGTCAACCATCTGTTCAGTTGTATTAACCTGATAAATAACCTCGATGAAAGGAATTATCCAGTTAAACCCGGGATTGGCAAAACGGTTATATTTACCCAGCCGCTCAATGAGGCCGCGGTGGGTAGGGCGGACAATCCGGATACCCATTAAAAAAACAGCGACTACCACTATGGTTATCGCGATAATATGATTCATACCAACCTCCTCTGCTCTTAAACTATCTCTACTTGCCTTTTTCCTTTGACAACTTCTCCAATCACCCAGGATTTAAGTTTTTGGTTCTTTAGTTTCGCGAGTATAGGGTTCACCGAAGCTTTTGCGACGATTAAAACCATGCCGATACCCATGTTCAAAGTGTGATACATTTCACGTTCCGCAACATTACCCTTATTTTGAATCAAACTGAAAATTTTCGGGACTTTCCAGGAATGCTTATCGATTATTACATTTGTATTATGGGGCAGAATGCGGGCAACCTTATCGTAAAAAGCGCCGCCGGTTATATGCGCGATACCTTTTATGTTTTTATCGGGCAATAAATTTAAAACTTGTTTAACATAAATGCGCGTGGGCGTAAGCAATTCTTTGCTCATCCGCTTAAGCTCATTCTGGGATAAAACTTTGCGCACCAAAGAATACCCGTTGGAATGAATGCCGCTAGACTCCAGCCCGATAACCACATTCCCTGCCTGAATTTTGCTTCCGTCAATAATCCGGCTTCTATCAACCGCTCCTACGCAAAATCCGGCAATATCATATTCGCCTGCCCGATACATCCCGGGCATCTGCGCTGTCTCTCCGCCGATTAAAGAACAACCGGATTCAATGCAGCCGTTATTGATACCTTTAACCACATCCACCAAAACCTCTTCTTTGACTTCCGAGAAGGCGATATAATCCAGGAAAAATAAAGGCTCGGCTCCGGTACAAAGAATATCATTCACATTCATTGCCACAGCGTCAATCCCCACTGTAGCGTGCTTATTGGCAAGTTCGGCAATCTTTAATTTTGTGCCGACTCCGTCACTTGAAGAAACCAGAACCGGATCCTTGAATTTTTTGCGATCCAGCTTAAAGAAACTTCCAAACCCGCCGATATCTTTCAAGACCTCCGGACGAAAAGATTTCCGCACCAGCGGCTTTATCCTGGATTTAAAAATACTTGCGCTTTTTATATCTACTCCGGATTTTTTATATGTAATCATTCTTTCTCCCTGCATTCTACCTGCTAACTACTATCTACTTTCTATTTAGGCGCTACCTCTGCCTGCCCGCAACAATGCGTTTCCAGCGAAAATTTTCCATGCCTCTTTTCGGCTATTAACGGATATTTCCCGGTCCAGCAAGCAGCGCAATAATCGCTCTTTTTATACTTAAGGCATTTAAGCATCCCCTCTAAGCTTAAATAACCCAGGCTATCGGCTCCCAGATACTCTCTGATTTTATCTAACGAAGCATACCTGTTAGCGATAAGCTCGCTGGACTTATGAAAGTCTATGCCATAATAGCAAGGGAACCTGTGCGGCGGGCAAGAGATCATCAGATGCACTTGTTTTACTCCGGCTTTACGCAAATTACGCACGCGGATTTTCGAGGTTGTCCCGCGCACAATCGAATCATCAACAATAACAATCCTTTTGCCGCGTAAAACATCCTTGAGTAAATTAAATTTTACGCGCACTCCTAAATCGCGGGCATCCTGCGCCGGCTGGATAAAAGTCCTGCCCACGTAATGATTGCGAATAATCCCCATCTCCAGAGGAATACCGGACTGCTGGGCATAACCTAATGCCGCTGAATAACCGGAGTCCGGCACCGGCACCACAAAATCCGCTTTCACCGGAAATTCTTTGGCTAACTGCGCCCCTAATTTCTTGCGCACCGTATGCACTGTTTCGCCAAAAACATTGGAATCCGGACGGGAAAAATAAACATGTTCGAATATGCAATGCGCGTGGCGGTGCCCTACGCGCCACTCTTTGGGCCTGATCGATCTTAAGCCGTTTTCGTTAATAAAAATTATCTCCCCCGGCTCAACCGGACGGATGAATTTGGCGCCGATCAGGTCAAAAGCGCAAGTTTCGGAAGCCAGGCACCAGGAATCTCCTAACTTTCCCAAAGATAACGGACGAAACCCCCAAGGATCCCTTACTCCGATCAGGTTTTTCTTATCCATTAGCAAAAGCGAATAAGCTCCCCGGATTTTCTGCAGCGCGTATAATAAACTTTCATCCAAATTGCGGGATTTTCCGCGGGCCATAAGATGAATAATGATTTCGGAATCAGTGGTAGTCTGGAATATCGAACCTGTCTCTTCCAGGTGCTGACGCAATTCTGTGGAATTTATCAAGTTTCCGTTATGGGCTATACATATTGAGCCTTTGGCGTAATCAATTAAAAGCGGCTGGGCATTTTTTAAGACGCTGGAACCGGTAGTCGAGTAACGCACATGGCCTACGGCAGCCCGGCCTTTCATTTTGCTCAAAATCGTTTCATTAAAAACATCATTTACCAGGCCCATCCCTTTGTGCAGAGACAAATTGCCGCTATTATTTACAACTATGCCGCAAGCTTCCTGGCCGCGATGCTGCTGGGCAAAAAGCCCTAAATAAGTCAGCCAGCTTGCCTGCTTGTTATTAAATATACCGAATAAGCCGCAGTATTCCTTTGGGTCCTGACTGTCGGCAGGCAGGCATCTTTTATAACTACAATAATTTTCTGGCATATTCGACTCCATTCTTAAATATTATTAAACCATCGCCCGCCTGTCCGGCAGGCAGGCCTGTTTTATTTTTAGAATTAAACCCCGCTAGAGACAGGCTGCCGCAGGCAGCCGTTGAGCCCCTTGGACGCATTGTCTCTAACGGGGTAAACCAACGCGGGTGCTGGCAAACAGAGATATGCCTTTCCGGGTGAGGCATCAAACCAAAAATCCTTCCGGTTTCGTCGCAAATCCCGGCGATATCCTCAAGCGATCCATTGGGGTTAGCCGGATAACCACCTTGTTTTCCTTTCGCGTCGCAATATTTAAAGGCAACCTGATTGTTCTTTTTAAGCCGGTTTAAAACAGCTTCATCCTTAACGATGAATTTCCCTTCGCCGTGGGCAACCGGGAGGTAAATCACCTCCGGCAGATTTTTGGTCCAAACGCATTTCTGCGCCTTTTGGCCTTTAAGATATACCCAGCGATCTTCGAATTTACCGGAATCATTAATGATTAGGCTGGCCTCTTGCTCGAAATCAGCATTGCTGCGCAGAGGCGCATACCGGCCTATCCTATTAGGCCGGATGCCGGGAAGCAATCCGCTTTTAACCAGAATCTGAAAACCGTTGCAAATACCAATGATCAATTTCCCGTCTCGAACAAACTTTCTTAAGTCTTCGCTTAATTTGCACCTCAATTCATTGGCAAATACCTTGCCTGAAGCAATGTCGTCGCCGTAACTAAATCCTCCGGGAAGGGCCAAAATATGATAACCCGCCAGGCCTTTATCGCCTTGAATAAAATTATTGATGTGCACCAATTCAACTTCGGCTCCCGCCTTAACAAACGCGAAAGCCGTTTCCTTATCGCAATTGGTCCCCGCTGTCCTGATTACACAAACTTTAACGTTTCGCATAGAATTTTTTGATTGCCGCGGCTACTTCCTTAGGTTTGTCTACTACCGTAAAAATATCCAAGTCCGATTTACTGATATTGCCTTTGGCTAACACGGTTTTCTTGAGCCAATCCAGTAAACCGTTCCAATATTCGCTGCCGACCAGGACAACCGGAAATTTATTGATCCTTTCAGTCTGAATCAGGGTAATCGCCTCGAAAAATTCATCAAAAGTTCCGTATCCTCCCGGTAAAATCACAAACGCCTTGGCGTATTTGACAAACATAACCTTCCTGACAAAGAAATAACGAAAATCCAGCAATGTATCTACGTAATCATTGGGTTTCTGCGCGCAAGGTATTTGAATATTCAAACCGACAGAAAGACCTCCTGCCCTGCGCGTTCCCTTATTTGCCGCTTCCATCATACCGGAACCGCTTCCGGTAATGACAGCATACCCGGCCTTAGCCACATGATAAGCTACTTCTTCTCCTAATTTATAATATTCCGCGCCGCGGGCAGTCCGGGCTGAACCAAATATCGAAACAGCCTTGCCGACTTTAGAGAGGACCTCAAAACCCTCTACAAACTCCGACATAATCCGGAATACCCGCCAGGGATCTTCCCGCGTAAAATCGTTAACTAAATCAGCTCTTGGGGTACAGCGTTTTTTTACCATTTTA
>JAQUOO010000060.1 GCA_028717055.1 Candidatus Omnitrophota bacterium
TAAAGCAGAGCGTTTCCATCAGTAACCTCCTTTTTGTTGTTCTTGAGCGAACAACTTAGGTTACTAAAAGCTCTGCTTTTTTGTCAAATAGCGGGCTTAAAAGTCAGCAAGATTTATTATAGTGTCTCTGCGCTTGGTTCATTAAACAATGTCAGATGATTACGACAAACTCTCCGCGAGCCTTATGGCTGGAAAAATATCCGAGAAGCTCTTTTGCGCTGCCGCGCTTCACTTCTTCAAACTTTTTGGTAAGCTCTCTACAGATAACGACTTTTTTCTCTCCAAAAACTTCTTCAATGTCCTGAATGGTTTTAATAATACGATGACTGGATTCATAAAATACAACTGTCCTGCTGAGTTTTTCCAGCTCCCTAAGCTTATTTTTTCTGGAAACAGCTTTTGCCGGCAAAAATCCTTCAAAGATAAAAGCGTGCGCAGGCTTTCCGGAAAGGACCAGGGCGCTGACAAAAGCGACCGGCCCCGGAATGACTGTAAGCGGAATATTTTTTCCGATTGCCAGATTAATTAAGTTATACCCGGGATCAAGTATCCCCGGCGTGCCGGCATCCGAAACAAGGGCTATATCCTTACCCTCTTCTAAAACCCTGATAAGATATTCGGCCTTAGTAAATCTATTGTGCTGGTAAAAACTAGTGGTAGGCTTATCAATACCATAGTAATCCAGAAGAATTTTAGTATGCCGGGTGTCTTCGCAGGCAATTAAATCCGCGCTTTTTAAGACTTCAATCGCCCGAAAGCTTATATCCTTTAAATTGCCTATTGGTGTAGCAACTATGTATAGCATATTAACAACAAGACTCAAAATCCCAAAACTCAAGCTCCAATGACAAATAAAGTTCCAAATTCCAATTGAGACTTTGAATCATTGTGATTTCATTCGGCATTGGAATTTGGTGATTGGTCATTTTAAACCTTGAATTTTATTCTACTGTTACACTTTTTGCTAAATTACGGGGCTGGTCAACATCACAGCCGCGCTTTACGGCAATATGATAAGCGATTAACTGCAGAGGGAGAACCGCTAAAAGAGGAGAAAATAATTCATCGGCTTTAGGTATGTAAATAACTTCGCGGGTTAATTCCTTAACCTCTGTATCGCCGCAGCTTGCAATCGCAATAATCTTGCCGTGGCGGGCGCGGATCTCCTGAATATTAGAAACCATTTTTTCATATACTTTAGAGGCCGGGGCAATACATACCACCGCGCGATACTCATCAATTAAGGCAATGGGCCCATGCTTCATTTCTCCGGCGGCGTATCCTTCAGCGGGAATATAAGAAATCTCCTTTAATTTAAGCGCGCCTTCCAGGGCGGAAGGATAATTAATATTTCTTCCCAAATACAGAAAAGAGCCCAAGTGTGAATGTTTATGCGAAAGCCTGGCAATACCCTTCTGGTCCTTTAAAATCGTTTCCATATGCCTGGGGATCTTGCATAAATCATTCAAATACCTGCCTATCTTTGTTTGCGGCAAGATGTTTCTTATCTCCGCAAGATAAAAGGCAAACAAATATAAAGCGGTTAACTGCGCAGTGTAGGCTTTAGTAGAAGCAACTCCGATTTCCGGTCCGGCATGCGTATAGATTACGCCGTCAGATTCGCGGGTTAAGGTTGAGCCTAAAACATTGCATATAGAAATAACGCTTGAGCCGCGTTTCTTTGCCTCTCTTATCCCGGCCAGAGTATCGGCAGTTTCTCCGGACTGGCTTATGGCAATAACTAAAGTTTCCTCGCCGATCAAAAGATCGCGATATCTAAATTCACTGGAAACATCGATCTGGGTAGGAATGGCGCAGGTAGATTCCAAGAGATACTTACCAACCAAACCCGCGTGATACGCGGTTCCGCAAGCAACAATAAAAATACTTTTTATACTTTTTAATTTATCTTCAGGTATGTTTTGCTCCTGAAAAGCTATCTTTCCGGTCTGCTTATCTATCCTTGAATTTATCAGGTTTTCGATAATCTTGGGCTGCTCATTTATTTCTTTAAGCATAAAATGCTCGAAACCGTTTTTTTGCGCCTGTGCAATATCCCAATTTATCCTCACCGACTTTTTGAATACTGCTTTGCCATCAAGGTCGGTAATTTTATAGCCATCTTTCGTCAAAACCACTACCTCGTTTTCATCCAGAAAAACAATATCCTTGGTTGATTCTAAAACTGCCGGCGCATCCGAAGCCAAAAAGTTTTCACCCTTACCCAAGCCTACAATCAACGGGCTGCCGGAGCGGGCGCCCACTAGTTTTTCAGGCTCTCTAGACGAAATCACTCCGATAGCAAAAGAACCGGCCAGCAACTTAAGCGCGGAGCGCACCGCTTCTTCCAGGGGGATATTTTTATAGAATTTTTCGATTAAGTGCACAATTACTTCGGTATCCGTCTCGCTCTGAAACACATGCCCCTCTTTAATCAACCGGGCTTTAAGCATTTCATAATTTTCAATGATTCCGTTATGCACTAAAGCAATTTCACTTTTGCAATCCAGATGCGGATGAGCATTAGCTTGAGTAGGAGCGCCGTGGGTGGCCCAACGAGTATGCGCAATGCCGGTATTTCCGGACAAAGGCTTGGTTTTGATTATTTTTTCCAGAGCACTGATTTTTCCTGGGGATTTTCTTACCGAGATGCAGTTCTTTTTAGGCAGGATAATGGCTATTCCGCTTGAGTCATAACCGCGGTATTCCAGGCGCTTGAGGCCGGATAACAAAAGCCCTTGAGCGTCCCTATCTCCGACGTATCCGACTATGCCACACATATTTATTTTATGACCCCGACGGGATTTGAACCCGTGTCGAGAGCTTGAAAAGCTCTTGTCCTGGACCAGGCTAGACGACGGGGTCGTATTCTATTCTTCTGCCTCGGCAATTACCGGAGCAACGCAGGAAACACAATCTTTATCCTGCAGCTTTATCAGGCGCACGCCTTGCGCGGAACGGCCGGTTTCGCGTATGTCCTTGATGGCACAACGCAGAAATATTCCGTTTTGAGTAATTACCATCAATTCATCATTATCATTAACGGTCTTAAGATTAACTGCCTGGCCGTTTTTCTCAGTAACTTTTATATTGATTACGCCTTTGCCTCCGCGGGAAGTCAGGCGGTATTCGTCAATGGTGGTGCGTTTAGCGAAACCCAGTTCGGTTACGGTAAGAATGGTCGAATCTTTCCTGGGAACAACCATATCGATGACTTCGTCTTTTTTTGCTAAAGAAATTGCGCGCACGCCTTTAGCGCCTCTGCCCATATCGCGGACTTTTTCCTCCTCAAACCTTATAGCTTTGCCTTGACGCGTGCCGATAAGCAACTCCTGTTTACCATCGGTCATCTCTACCCCGATTAGTTCATCGCCTTTATCCAAAGTAATCCCGATGATACCGGTTTTGCGCGGATTACCGTAAGCATCCAGCCTTGTTTTCTTGATCTGGCCGAGCCGGGTAACCATAACTAAATATTTATCCGGTGAAAACTCCTTAACCGGTATAGTCGAACTTATTTTAGCATCCTGTTCCATCTGCACCAAGTTAATAATCGCTTTCCCTTTGGATGTGCGTCCGGCCTGGGGAATTTCGTAAACTTTAAGCCAATGCACTTGCCCCTTGCCCGTAAAGATCAAGACGTAATCTTTGGTCGAAGCGACAAAAAGGTGCTCGATAAAATCTTCGTCTTTTAAATCCGCTCCGGTTGAGCCTTGCCCGCCGCGTTTTTGTTTACGGTAAGAGCCTACGGGAAGGCGCTTAATATAACCGCCATGGCTGATCGTTACCACTACATCTTCCTCGGCAATCAAATCCTCAACTTCCAACTCCTCTGCTTCGCCGACTATATCCGTGCGTCTTTCATCGCCGTATTTTTTCTTTAAATTCTCCAACTCTTCCTTTATAATCGCTTCGACTTTTTTCTCCGAACCCAGAATCGCCCGGCACTCATCGATTTTCTTTAAAAGCTCGGCGTATTCTGCCTCAATCTTATCGCGCTCTAGAGCCGTCAAACGCTGCAACTGCATTTCCAGGATTGCCTGCGACTGCAATTCCGAAAGCTCAAACTCTTTCATCAAATTTACTTTAGCGACATCCACTGTTTTTGAGGTTCTGATTACTTTAATAATCCGGTCGATAAACTTAAGGGCTATCTTTAAGCCTTCTAAGATATGCGCGCGCCTTAAAGCCTTATCCAATTCAAACTGGGTTCTCCGGCGGATAACTACTTTGCGGTGCTCAATATAGCAATCTAAAACCTGGCGTAAATTCAATACCTTGGGCCGGTTATCCACCAAAGCCAGCATAATAATTCCAAATGAAGCTTCCAGTTGGGTGTGTTTAAAAAGCTGATTCAGAACAATCTGAGATTCAATATCGCGCTTAAGCTCAACCACAATGCGCATGCCATCCTTATCTGATTCATCGCGGATATCCGAAATGCCTTCAATTTTTTTATCATCAACCAAGGCGGCAATAGCTTCAATCACCCCGGATTTCTGCACCTGATAAGGAATCTCGGTAATAACAATCAGGTCTTTACCGTTCTTTTGATGCTCAACAGTAGCCCGGGAGCGTATTACCAGCTTGCCTCTTCCGGTAGTATACGCGTCTTTAATCCCTCCTTTGCCGCAGATCAAGCCTCCAGTGGGAAAATCCGGCCCCTTGATATAGCGCATCAAATCCTTAATCTCCGCATCGGGGTGATCAATTAAATAAATAATAGCGTCACATACTTCGGTTAAATTATGCGGCGGGATATTAGTCGCCATACCGACGGCAATGCCGCTTGAGCCATTCACTAACAAATTCGGCAGGCTCGCCGGTAAAAGCAAAGGCTCTTTTAAAGAAGAATCGAAGTTCGGGCCAAAATGAACGGTTTCTTTATCAATATCGCCAAGCATCTCTTCGGAAACCGCGCTCAAGCGCGCCTCGGTATAACGCATAGCGGCGGCGGTATCGCCATCAACCGAACCAAAGTTGCCTTGTCCGTCTACTAGGGGGTAACGCAAAGAAAAATCCTGGGCCATGCGCACAAGAGTATCATAAATAGCCGCATCGCCGTGAGGATGATACTTACCCATAGTTTCGCCGACGATACGCGCGCACTTTTTATAAGGCTTAGAGTGCTCGAGGTTAAGTTCTTGCATCGCGTAAAGAATCCTGCGGTGCACGGGCTTTAACCCGTCGCGCACATCCGGCAGGGCGCGGCCGACAATGACACTCATCGAATAATTCAAATAGGAATCCTTAACCTCTTCTTCAATATAAACCGGAATTATTTTTTCATTGCGAGTATACATATGAATTAAATTCCAACTTCCAGGCCCCGATGACGAATGAAGTTCCAAATCCCAAGTTCCAATTTTGGATATTTGGTCATTGAGATTTCATTCGGATTTGAGTTTTGGTTATTGTGCATTTTTATTTTATATATCCAGATTCTTTACTTGATGCGCGTAATCTTCGATAAACTGCCTGCGCGGCTCAACCTGATCCCCCATTAAAACCGTAAACATTTTATCCGCTTCAACCGCATCTTCCAATTTTACTTGCAAAATCGTTCTTTTTTCCGGATCCATGGTAGTATCCCAAAGTTGCTGCGGATTCATTTCACCCAAACCTTTATATCTTTGGATATGCATTCCTTTAGTCGCTACTTCTTTAATATACGCCAGCAGCTCTTTTAAACCGAAAACCTCTTTGGTATCACCATCATTGATGATCCGGTAAACTGCTTTTATTTTTTTATCTGATTCTTTGATTACCCCGCTTTTGGGAACGACCATACTGCTAAAATAGGTTTCAATCTCAATCCCGAGTTTTTCAATTTTAGTTACTATATCCTCAATATCCTGCGATTCAAAAAGTTGCAACACATCCTGCTCTATATCCTTACCTTCTTTTTCAGTAAGAGCGGCGAGCTCTTTGTCGGAATAGATAAAATTATCTCTTCCCTCCACTTTTACCCTATAAACTGGCATTTTTTTGGTCTTTGGGTGTCTAAAACTAAGATATCCTGCAAAATCCACTCCCTTTTTATCCAAATACCTACCCAGCTTATCAAGCTCAACTAACAACTTTAACAACTCTTTGAATTGATTATCGGTAAACTCTTTCTTATCTTTCACTCTTAGCAATTTATGGCCTTCCCGGCCTAAGTCTAAAAGCAATTCATCCATTTGCTGTTCAGTCTGGATGTATTCTTCACGCTGACCTCTTTTAATCTTATAAAGCGGAGGTTGAGTAATATAGACATGTCCTTCTTCCACCAACTTGGGCATCTGGCGGTAAAGCAATGTTAAAAGCAAAGTCCGGATATGCGAACCATCAATATCCGCATCTGCCATAAGCATTAATTTATGGTATCTTAGTTTGGATAAATCAAACTCTTCTCCGATACCGGTGCCTAAAGCGGTGATAATGGTCCGGATTTCTTCATTGGACAAAATTTTATCCAAACGCGACTTCTCGACATTCAGGATCTTTCCTTTGATCGGAAGGATCGCCTGAAATCTTCTATCCCTGCCCTGCTTGGCTGAACCGCCTGCGGAATCTCCTTCAACGATATATAATTCGCAGAGGGCGGCATCTCTTTCAGAACAATCTGACAATTTCCCGGGTAACCCCGCTCCTTCTAACGCGCCTTTTCTGCGGGTTAATTCGCGGGCCTTGCGCGCTGCTTCGCGCGCCCGGGAAGCTACAATTACTTTATCAATAATTTTATTCGCGACAGAAGGATTCTCTTCAAAATAGCTTGCTAACGCGTCGAGGCTTGCTGATGCAACCAAGCCTTCTACCTCAGAATTACCCAGCTTTGTTTTAGTCTGGCCTTCAAATTGCGGATTAGGAACTTTTACGCTGATTACCGCGGTTAACCCTTCGCGCGCGTCTTCGCCGGTGATCGCTATATCATCCTTAATTAAATTCTTCGACTTAGCATGCTGATTGATCGCCCGGGTTAACGCCGATTTAAATCCCGATAAATGCGTTCCGCCCTCAACAGTATTGATATTATTGGCGAAAGAAAAAATCGTTTCGGCATATCCGTCATTATACTGAAGAGCCACTTCCACATTAATATCATCCTGCAATTTCTCAAAATAAACCACTTTATTATGGAGTGGATTTTTATTTTTATTTAAATACTCGACAAAAGAAACGATCCCACCGGCAAATTCAAATACCGCTTCTTTTTCCGCGCGAGCGTCTTCTAATTTTATCTTCAAACCTTTATTCAAAAACGCCAGCTCTCTTAAACGCTGCGATAATATATCATAAGAATATTCGGTTTTACTGAATATGGTCTTATCCGGCTTAAAGGTAATCTTGGTTCCGGTATTTGTGCTTTTACCGATAACCGTTAACTTGGAAACGGTTTTGCCGCGTTCATAGCGCTGATGGTAGACCTT
>JAQUOO010000061.1 GCA_028717055.1 Candidatus Omnitrophota bacterium
ATTTGTAACTTTAGCCGGGAAGTGTAATTTAAAGGCAAGTTTAAATAAAAAATTGGTTGAAATGGTGCATGAAGTAGAAAAGAATAAACGGTTTTTTAGTAAATCCGAATTTTTAACCGCTACAGAAGGATTGTTAAATTAAAATGCCCGAAGTCAATTCGCCTTTCCCAAAATTAAAGCTTACAGTTACAGGAGTTTTTGGAGACTGCTACCATGGGTATAAAGCTGGAGATGAAATTATCCTGGAAGATTTCACCCATCCTCCTAAGCATTTTTGTCTAGGCTTGGCGCATGCGCTCTTTCCGGTAATTTATGCTTTGAGTTTCGGCGCAAGGTTCGGCTTTCGCGATAATCAGCGGTCACTTTTGGTAACTTGTCCTGACGGCGGAAAATTGGAATTTAAAGCCGAGATTCTGGATAAGGAAGGCAAGGTGGAAGTTCTCCCTAAAGACCCCAATCATAAATTTAGTCCTAAGAAGATGGTTATTGAAGTAGTCAAGACTAAAGGGAAATGCACTTTTGGTTATAAGGCAGGAGATAGATGGGAGACTCAAGGATTGAAATGTATTCCGGGTTTTTGCGGAGCAGCGTTTCACACTGCTTTTCCCGCGCTCTTTGCTTTAAATTTCGGGGCCAGGTTTTTCTTTATGGAGAACCCGGATTCAATCGATACCGTGACCTGCCCTGACGGCGGGAATATTGTGTTTAAGGTTACCAGGATAGAAGAAGACAAGAAATAAGATATCAATGACCGATTGCCAAATCGCAATGTCGAATGAAATTCTGATTAACCGATGTCTCAATAGTGAATCGGGATTTGTAAATTCATTCGGAATTAGGGTTTGGATATTGGATATTTAGCTTAGGGATAAATATGAAAAAAAGAAGAGTAGTGATTACGGGAATTGGCGTGATTTCGCCTAACGGAATAGGCAAGGATAAGGTATATCAGGCAATGTGCGATGGTGTTTCCGGCATAAGGCGGGTAGATAGTTTTGATGTTTCGGTGTTTAATACCAAGATCGCCGCTGAGGTGCGTGATTTCGATCCTTTCAAACTTGGCCTTACCCACGAAGAAGCCATGCGTATGGATAGATATGTGCAGTTTGGGGTGGTCGCCGGAAACATGGCTATCGAGGATAGCGGCTTAGATTTTTCCAAAGAGGATCCCGGAAGAATAGGGGTTTGCCTGGCCAATGCTATCTGCGGGACAAAATATATGGAAGAAGAGTTTGCTTTAGTTACTGATGACGGTAAGAATCCCATTGATCCGTCGAAAGTCAGACCTGATCTTTATGATGCCGCGATGTTTAACACGCCTTCGATTGAGTTATCTTCGAAATATCATTTAAAAGGTATCTGTAATACGCTCTCTACCGGTTGTACAGCCGGAACAGATGCTTTGGGTTTTGGTTTGGAGACGGTCCAGGATGGAGAGCAGGATATCATGATTTGTGGTGCAGCCGAGGCTCCGCTTACACCGATTACTTTTGGTGCCTTTGATGTAGTTAATGTTTTATCCTGCCGCAATGACAATCCTCAGGCAGCTTCCCGCCCCTTTGATTTAAAACGCGACGGATTTGTTTTAAGCGAGGGTGCCGGAATTTTGATTCTAGAGGAATTAAACCACGCCTTAAAGCGTAACGCCCATATTTATTGCGAAGTTTTGGGCTTTGGCACCAGTTGCAACGCCTTCCATATGACAGATCTTCCTGGCGATGGACAGGCGATGACGAACTGTATACTTTTGGCTTTAAAGGATTCCGGGATCAAACCGCAGGAGATAGATTATATCAGTGCCCACGGCTCAAGCACGAAAATGAACGATATATTCGAGACCAGCGCCTACAAGGCAGTTTTCGGAGATTACGCCTATAAGCTTCCTATAAGTTCGCTTAAGTCAATGATTGGCCATCCTCTGGCTGCTTCAAATGCAGTAGAGTTGACCGTTTGTTCGATGATTTTCGAAAACAATATCCTTCCTCCGACTATCAATCAAGAAGAAAAGGATCCTTTATGCGACCTTAATTACATTCCTAATAAAGCCATTGCCAAAAAAGTAAATACGATTATCAAGACCAGCTCCGGTTTCTCCGGGATTCATTCTTCGTTGGTTATAAGGAGATATTAATGGAAAGAATAGCAATTACGGGCATAGGCATTGTCAGCCCTTCCGGAATAAATAAACGCCAGTTCTGGGCAAATATAAAAGCGGGGCGTTCTTTTATCAAAGAGATCACCCGTTTTGACGCTTCCCTTTATCCGTCGCATATCGCCGGACAAATCGATGAGTTGAATAAATATAGCAATATCTCCGAGCGTCTGCTTAAAAAAATCGATACCTTCAGCCATATGGCCCTCATTGCTTCGGAATTGGCCCTGCAGGATGCCGCAATCGATATAAAAAATGAAGACCCGAATTTAGTCGGGATATTCTTAGGTAATGCCATCGGCGGCTGGCTTTATGCCGAGACTGAGCTGCGCGATTTATATATCGAGGGCCGAGAAGGAGTTTCTCCTTACATGGCTTCTGCCTGGTTTCCGGCTGCGCCCCAGGGCCAGGTCTCGATCTATTACGGTATTAAAGGTTTTTCCAAGACCGTGGTTGCGGATAGGGCGGGTTCCCTGATGGCCCTGGGTTACGGGGCCAAGGTTTTGAATAAGAATAAATTAAACATGATTTTAGCCGGAGGAATGGAGGCGCCGGTTTCCCCTTACGCGCTTTTATGCTGTAATACTTATGGAGCTTTATCGAAGAATAATTCTCGGCCCCAAGAAGCCTATCGGCCGTTTGACAAAAAACGCGATGGGTTTGTAATTGGCGAGGGCGCGGGGATTGTGGTTATGGAGAGTGTTGAACGTGCAGATAAGCGAGGGGTTAAGCCGTTGGCTTATATATCTGGATATGGCACGACTTGCGATGGGATTGACCGGATTAATTGCGAGAGCTCCGGTAAAGAATTAGCCAGGGCAATAAAGTTAGCGCTTGTTGACGCTAAAGCTAACGTTGATGAAATCGGTTACATAAGCCTGGATGGAGCGGCTATAAATTTATGGGATGATTCTGAGCTGCAGGCAATCAAAAACGTTTTTGGGACGAGGGCCAAAGATATTCCAGTGAGCTGCCCTAAATCCATGTTCGGAAATTTGCTGGGGGCAAGTGGAGCGGTAGATATGATTGTTGCTATCTTAGCGATGGAACACAACTTGGTTCCGGTTACCCTAAATTTAGATGAACCAGGCTTAAAAGGCTTTAATTATATTACAGAAGAAGCCAAGGAATACAAAATCGATAAAGCCTTGGTGATTTCGCGCGGCAGGGGCGGAATTAATTCAGTTCTGGTGGTTGAAAAGTAAATAGTTTAATGACAAATGACAAAATCCAAAGCACAAAATAAATCTAAAGCTTAAATGTCAAATATCAAAACAAAATTTTTGTCATTGGGTATTTATCATTTAAATTTATTTTGAATTTTGAGCTTTGGTATTTTTCATTTTGAATTTGGATCTTGTGCTTTGTCATCTGACTTAAAAGAGGAGGAGTTATGAAGATATTATTTGTAATGCCTAAAGTTGGTGCCTGGGCAACTCATGGGGTTCATCGTTCACCAAACCAATTATACGCGCATTGGGCGGCCTTCGTGCGTGAAAAAGGATATAAGGATGTGGCGGTTATTGACGGTAAAGCCGAACAGATTCCCATGGATCAGCTTATCGAACAGGTAAAAATTAAAAATCCCGATGTTGTGGTAATGGGTGAGCAGCTGCATGGCTATGGCGGATACGGAGTCTTACGCCATTTTAAAGATGCGGCTATTGGAATCAAAAAAGCCTTACCCAAGGTAAAAATAGTCTTGGGCGGATTATGGTATTCAGCAATGCCTGTTCCAACTTTGGAAGAAATTCTGGAAGTTGATTTTGTGGTTATGGGAGAGGAGGAATCCTTCGGGGATTTAATCGAGGCAATCGATAAAAATAAACCGCTAAAAGATGTCGGCGGAGTAACCTCGCGCATTAACGGCCAAATTGTCATGGGTCCGCATAAACCGTTGATGACGGATTTGGATAAATTGCCTTTGCCAGCCTATGATTTATTTCCGATGGACAAGTATTCCGGACACACTTATTGGAAGCCGTTTGTGGATATGGTTACTTCCCGGGGCTGCCCTTCAGCCTGCACATTTTGTTATGAGTGGGACCAGTTTGACCCGCGCTCACCTTCAGACTTCTTAAAATGGCGCGCCAAAAGCCCTGAGAGAGTAATTGAGGAGTTGAAACTCCTGCGCGATAAATACGGAGTTAAAGTAGTGGTAATCCAGGATGATAATTTTATCGTTGATCCCGTTCGCGTCAAGAAATTCTGCGAGTTAAAAAAGAAAGCCAACATTGATACTAAATGGGTTGCTTTGGGGAGAGCCACTGACTGGATTAATTGCGAATCGATCTTGCCGCTGATGAAAGAAACAGGTTTATTTATGGGGGTTTTTGGGATTGAAGTAACTACCCAGTCAGAGCTTAAGAAAATCGCTAAAGGTATAACCATCGAGCAGATCCAGAAAACCATCGATATCCTGCGCAAGCAGAACATTGCGATTGTAGCCGATATTATGATGGGTTTTGATTACGACACCGAAGAGATAATCAAGCAGCGTTTTGAGTTTACTGACGCGGTTGACCCGGATATTCTTTGGGTTGGTTATGTGACCCCCGCTCCGAATTCCCCGATGTGGAAGGTCGCTTTAAAGAAAAACTGGATAGATCCCAAGAAGGTTGATTTCTCAACCTGGGATTTTCTGCATCCGGTTATTCCTACGGATCATTTAACTACCGAAGATTTGGGGAGGCTTGGTTCATGGTGTATGCGCGAATTTTTCTCTAAACCCGGCAGGGTTAACCGGATTATGGAAAGCGATTTTGACCCGCTGGCCAAACTTTGTTTCCAGGATGTTATGAACGGTATTAACAAGTGGGAAGCAGCCGCGACCAAGGGTGAAGTTCAAATATAAGAGCAGTATTTAGTATATAGTAGGTAGTATGTAGGAGGAGAAATGCAGACAAAAGAAAAAATCAAAAATGTTTTGGTAAGTTTACTCAAAGTCAAACCTGAAGAATTAAAGGATGGCGTTTCTTTGGAAGAGAGCATAGGCGTAGACTCAACTGAAATGGTTGAGTCAGTCATTGCTCTGGAAAAGGCTTTTGGAGTGAAATTAAGCCCTAAAGAGATTGCCAAGTCTTCCAGCATTGACGATATCGCGAAAATTATAAATAGCAAGATAAGCGTTTAATGATAAATGTCAAAATTCAAATATCAAAATAATTTCAAATGTCAAAATTCAAATGTAAAAACCAAGGTATTTGGTTTTGTCATTTGCGCTTTGGCATTTGGATTTATTTTGTCATTTGCGCTTTGGCATTTGACATTAGTTATTTATTCATGAAGATTATTGATTTAAGTCTTCCGATAGACGATAAAGCGTTTGAAGTCCATAAGGTATCTATTGACCGGGTTACCCATAAAGCGGGAGTTGGAAAGTTCAATCGCGTGATTATGGGTAAGACTCTTGCCGGAAAAATCAAATACCTTTTGGGAAAACGCATTCTCAAGAAAGAAGATTTACCTGACGAAGAATTTCTATCACTGGAAGTGGTGCATTCTCCTGTCCACGTCGGCACCCACCTGGATTATTCTTTCCATTACGGATCAAAATCCGAAAACCGCGCCTCTAAGACAGCAGAAGAGATTCCTTTGGAATATTGTTATCAAGACGGAGTAAAGCTCGACCTTACCCATAAAAAGCCTAACGAGAAGATTCTTGCTGCGGATATCAAAACAGCGCTTGGAAAAATAAATTATAAATTAAAGCCCCTGGATATTGTTTTTTTGCATACAGGAGCGGATAGATTATTCGGAACGCCTAAATATTTCGCGGATTATCCGGGAGTGGATACTTCGGCGATAGATTATCTTTTGGATCAGGGAATAAAGATATTCGGCGTGGATACAATGGGTATTGACCGGCCATACAGGTTTATGCTCAAAGAATTCCTGGAGAACAAGGATCCTAAGGCTTTGTATCCGGCGCATTTTTACGGAAGAATTAGAGAGTTTATCCATATTGAAAGACTGGCTAATTTAGATAAACTTCCGGCCACAGGTTTTAAGGTTATCTGTTTTCCGGTGAAGATTAAAAATACAGGCGCGGCCTGGTCGCGCGTAGTAGCTATAATGGATAGATAAACCATATAAGCTAAAATTTTAATGACAAAATTCAAAATCCAAGATAAATTCAAAATCAAAACTACCAATGTCGAAACTAAGGTTTTGTCATTGGATATTTGTCATTTAGATCTATTTTGAATTTTGAGCTTTGACCTTTGAAGCTACTTTTTAGTTAACCTAGTAAATAGGGGGGCAATAATATGGGACATACTTGTAATTCGATAATAATCAAGGCGTCGTATGATTTAGTATTTGACATTTCTAATGATATCCCGCGCTGGACTGAATTATTCGGCAGTGAATATAAAAAAGCCGAGATTGTTAAAAAAGAAGACAATAGGATTACTTTTCGCCTGACTGATGATGAAGATAAGTCCTGGGTTTCCTGGAGATTGCTTTACAAGGATAAGTTTTTTACTTATTCTGAAAGGCAGGAGCCGAAATTCCCGTTTAAGTATATGAAGATCGTCTGGCTCTATACGCAAAGGCCAGAAGGCGTGGAATTAACCTGGATTCAGCATTTTGAAATGGATGATAAGGCTAAATTCAACGATGAACAGGTTGAGGGTTTCATTAACAAGCATTCCAAGGACAATCTTTTAATCTTTAAGAATGTAATTGAAAAAGCTGCAGTAAAGTAATTTTAGCGTTAAAACAAAGACTCCGCGCTATGTGCGGAGTTAAACAAGCGTTAAGCGCCATTGGCAACGCTTGTTTAAGGAGGCTAAGGATGAATCAGGACTTAAAAGGTAAGGTAGCGATTGTAACTGGAGCAAGCCGCGGAATCGGAAAAGCGCTTGCCTGTACTGCAGCGAGCCTGGGAGTAAACCTGGCTATTGCTGCCCGCGGAGAAGGCCCATTAAAAGAAACAGCTGATGAAATCGCCAGGAAATATAAAGTAACTATATTAGCTGTTCCTTGCGATGTCACCAAGCTAGAAGACTTGGAAAATTTAGTGAATAAAACCAAGGAGAAATTCGGGAAAATCGATATTTTGATCAATAACGCCGGAGTCTCCTCGCAGTATCCTTTTCAGGACCAGCCGATTGAGGATTTTAAGCGCCTGGCCCATACAAATTATTTGGGATATGTTCGCTTGATCCGTTTGGTTATTAACGATATGATCAAAAATAA
>JAQUOO010000062.1 GCA_028717055.1 Candidatus Omnitrophota bacterium
GTCGTTGGTTGCCGAGGATAAATTTCGTTTTGATTTTACTCATTTTAGAGGTTTGTCCAAGGAAGAAGTTGCAAGGGTTCAGGAAGCAGCCAATAATTATATTTCTAAAAGTCAGGCAGTAACTTGTAAGGAGATGGGTTTAAAAGAAGCGAAGAAATCCGGCGCGCTGGCATTTTTTGAGGAAAAATATGGCGAGAATGTGCGTGTGGTGGGTATCGGAGATATTTCCAGAGAGTTATGCGGAGGGACACATCTGGATGACATCAGTAAAATTGGCCTGATAAAAATAACTAGCGAGGGGTCGGTAGCTAGCGGTATAAGGAGAATTGAAGGCGCAACCGGAATTTTTGCCAAGCAGTTTATTAAAGATGAAGAGCGAAAAACTATTGAAGAAGCAAAAAAGATAGAAAAGCTTAAAGAAGAGAAAGAGCAAGAGAAGAAGCGTAGTTTAGAAATGAGTATCAGTCTTAAAGACGCTGTCCCCAGGATTATAAATAAGGCAATAGAAGTAAATAGCGTTAACCTGGTTTCTTCGATTGAGCCCGGTTTGGATATGAACGCTCTGAGGCTTTTGGCGGATAGGGTAAAAGAAGAGTTAAAGCAGGGAGTAATTGTTTTAGGTTCGCAGGATGAGGAGCAAAAAAAAGCGTTTTTGGTTATCGCGATCACTCAGGATCTATTGGCTAAAGGATTGAACGCTGGGATATTGATCCGCCAGATTGCGCCGCTTATCGGCGGTTCAGGCGGCGGTAGACCGGACTTTGCGCAGGCCGGAGGAAGCAAGCCGGAAAATTTAGCGCAAGCCTTTGAGGAGTTAAAAAGTATTTTGTTAGATGGTAGGTAGTAGTTAGTATTTAGTATTTAGGGAATCCCACATACTAACTACTTTAACAAACGAAAGAGGGTAATCGGTGAAGATAATAAAATACGGCAGTAAACAGTTAGAGAAGATTTATAACCGTGGAGCATTTAAAAAACCCCGTGTCGAAGAAAAGGTAAAAAAGATTATCGATGATGTGCGTTCATTTGGCGATGAAGCGTTGTTGAAATATACCAAAAAATTTGACGGGGTTAAGTTAATGCCAAGGCAGTTGAGGGTAGCTGAAATCGAGATTAGCGGAGCCTACCAGAATATCAGCCCTAATTTTGTAGCCAGCCTTAAGACCGTGATTGAAAACGTAAATCGTTTTTACCGCAAGGCCTTGAAAAAATCGTGGAGAATGAAGGATAGCGATGGAGTGGCGTTGGGAGAAAACTATACGCCTTTAGAGCGCGTAGGGATTTATATTCCTGCGGGAACCGCACCATTGGTTTCCACGGTTTATATGACAGTGCTGCCGGCTAAAATCGCCGGAGTTAAAAAAATAGCGCTTATAAGTCCCCCTAATAAATTTGGCCAGATTAATCCGCACATATTGGTAATGGCGGATTTATTGAAAGTGAATGAGGTTTACCGGGTGGGAGGCGCTCAAGGAATAGCAGCTTTAGCTTATGGCACAAAAACAATTCCTGCGGTGGATAAGATCGTCGGCCCGGGGAACATTTATGTAAGTGAAGCAAAGAGGCAGGTTTTTGGCCAGGTGGATATTGATATGATTGCCGGGCCTACGGAACTGGTAATTATTGCCAATCGTTCTAGCGACCCGAAATTTATTCTGGCGGATTTAGCCGCCCAGAAAGAACACGCCAAGGGATTAGCCGTGTTAGTTACTAACTCCAAAGCCTTGGCGAAACTCATAAAATCTCAAAGTCAAGATCAGGACGGTTCTATTATTTTGACCAAGAATTTAGAGCAGGCAGTTGAAGTCAGCAATAAAATTGCCCCTGAGCATCTTGAAATCATGGTCCAGAATCCCAAGCGCCTGCTTAAAAGCATTAAAAATGCCGGAGCGATATTCTTAGGGCCATATAGCCCGGCTGCAGTCGGTGATTATGTTGCGGGCCCAAGCCATGTTTTACCGACAGCCGGCACTGCCAGATTTTTTTCAGGATTATCAGTTTGCGATTTTATAAAAAGTAATCATATAATCAGTTATTCCAAAAAAGCTCTGGAAAAAATGCGCGAACCTCTGGAGAAGATTGCCGGAATTGAAGGTTTGGTTAAGCATTTGGATTCGGTAAAGGCGAGATTCCTTTAACTTATTAGAGAGTAGATAGTAGGTAGTATATAGTAGATAGGGAAAACGTAAGGAGAAGTATGAAAAAGAGGATTGTGGAGATAAAAAGAAAAACTAAAGAAACTGATATAATTGTTAAATTAAATATTGACGGAAGCGGTAATGCTAAAATTAATACCGGTATTGGGATTTTAGACCACATGTTGGAACTTTTTGCTTTTCACGGCTTATTCGATTTAGAAGTAAAAGCCAAGGGTGACTTGAAAATCGACAGGCACCACACTAATGAAGATATTGGTATTGTTATGGGGGATGCTTTTAAGAAAGCATTAGGTGATAAGATTGGAATTACGAGAGCCGGATCTTTTTCCTGGCCGATGGAAGATGTAGTAGCCAATGTTGTCGTAGATATTAGCGGAAGGGGGTTTTTCACCGGAATTGCCGGGGTACGGAACTTATCAAAGTTAAAAAATGACGAGGGGTATTCATTTGAGTATGCGAATCATTTTATTGAATCGTTTGCGAAGAGAATGGGCTTGGATTTAATTATTAAACTTGAAAGTTCAAATCCCGATCTACATACTAATTTAGAAACAATTTTTAAGGCATTAGGGAAGGCTTTGGATCAGGCGACGCAGATTGATCCTCGGAGAAAGGGTGTACCATCAACAAAGGGAGTTATTGATTAGAGAAAATCACAATATTTAAGCTCCAATGTCGAATGAAATCCCAATGATTCAATGGTCCAATTGGGGATTGGAATTTTGGAAATTAATTGGTCATTGTGATTTGGTGATTGGGAAATTAAAATGAATAGTATAGCTATTATAGATTACGGTATGGGAAATATCCATAGCGTAAAAAAGGCGCTTGAGCTTTTTGGCGCTAAAACAAAAGTAAGCAATAATCATAAGGAGATCTCTTCTTGCCGGAAGTTGGTTTTACCCGGAGTAGGCGCTTTCGGAGACGCAATGCAGGAATTAGAGAAGCAGGGTTTAGTCGATTTGATTAGGGATATGGTAAAAAATAAAAAGCCTTTTTTAGGGATTTGCCTGGGGATGCAGCTTTTGTTTGAAAAGAGCGCGGAGGCAGATAAACATAAAGGGCTGGGGATTATTGAAGGGGAAGTCAAGAAATTTCCGGTTTCTGATTTAAAAGTTCCACATATGGGATGGAACCAGTTGAGGCAAAAGTCAGGCGGGTGCCCGCTGTTAAAAAACATACCGGATAATTCTTTTGTTTATTTTTGCCATTCTTATTATCCTGATCCGGCTAATAAGAATGCAATTGCCGCGGTTACTGATTATGGCCTGGATTTTGCTGCTATGGTCTGGCAGGATAATGTATATGGCGCGCAGTTTCACCCTGAAAAAAGCCAGGGAGTTGGATTGCAGATGCTTAAGAACTTTGTAGAATTACAAATTTCAATCGTCAAATCCCAATGACGAATGAATTTCCAAGTTCCAAATTCCAATTGGAACATTGAATCATTGCCTGTCTGCTGATAGGCAGGAGATTCCATTCGGCATTGGAGCTTGGACATTGTGATTTTGAGGAGTATCTATTAATATGCTAATAATCCCAGCTATAGATTTACAGGGCGGTTGTGTAGTCAGATTTGTGCAAGGAAGAATGAACAAGAAGGTTTATTCTAAAGATCCGGTCAAAGTTGCCAAACATTGGGTTAAACAGGGCGCAAAATTTCTGCACATTGTGGATTTAGACGGGGCGTTTTCAGGTATACCTAGAAATCTCAAGATAGCTAAAGAGATTGCTAGCCAGGTTAAGGTTCCGGTTGAATTCGGCGGAGGCTTAAGGGAGATTGATACCATTGAAGATGTGCTTAGTTCCGGAGTAAATCGAGTTGTTTTAGGAACCAGGGCAGTTGAAGACAAAGTCTTTTTAAAGAAGGTCTTTGACAAATTCAAAAATAAGATTATTGTGGGAGTTGACGCCAAAAACGGAGAAGTCATGATTCGAGGATGGAAAGCCGGGCATAAGAACACTTCCGCTGCGGATTTTAGCCTGGATTTAAAAAGACTCGGGTTTAGCGAATTCATTTACACCGATACTTTGAAGGATGGAACTTTGACCGGTCCAAACATAAAGGAGATTAAGAAACTTTTAAAAACAACCGGATTGAAGATTATTGCCTCGGGAGGAATCTCTGGTCTAGAGGATTTGCGTAAACTAAGATTTTTGGAAAAAGAAGGAGTTAGCGGAGTAATTGTGGGAAAGGCTTTATATGAGGGAAAGTTCACTTTGCCTCAGGCCTTAAAATTTTCTTAATTAAAAGGAGGGGGAATGTTTAACAAAGTTTTTGTTGTATCGCTTCTAGCGGCATTTGCAGTATCTTTAACCGGTTGCGCATCAATGAGCACGGTAAAGCAAAAAGATAACGAAATCCAGGGGTTAAGAAACCAGATTTCGGTTTTAGAGTCGCAAGTCCAAAGTAAGGATCAGGAGATCGGTAGTTTAAAGGATACTTTAAACGCTAAACAGGCTGAGCAGGAAAAACTGGGAGCAGTGTCATCTAAAGCCGGCGAGGAAAATTCAAAAAAGATTGGTTCGCGTCCTTCGATTAAAGATATCCAAACCGCTTTAGCCAACGCCGGTTTTGAGCCAGGAAAGATAGATGGGCATATGGGTAAGCAAACTCGCGAAGCCTTAAAAGCGTTTCAGAGAGCTCATAATTTGAAAGTTAACGGTAAAGCTAACAAAAAGACCTGGGCTTTACTAAGTGAATACCTGAATCAGAAAATAAAATAATATATGCTTGCCAAACGAATTATCCCTTGCCTTGATATTAAAGACGGCAGGGTGGTAAAAGGCGTAAAATTCTTGGGGTTAAAAGATGCCGGAGATCCGGTTGACGTCGCTAAGCTTTATGATGCCCAAGAAGCGGATGAGTTGACGTTCTTGGATATTACGGCAAGTGTTGAAAGACGCAAAACCTTGGTTGACTTAGTCGAGCGTATAGCCCAGAATATATTTATGCCTTTTACCGTTGGCGGAGGGATAACGGATTTGGCCGATATAAGAAATCTCTTAAATGCCGGCGCTGAAAAAGTATCTATTAATACTCAGGCAGTAAAATTCCCGGAGCTTATTCAAGATGCCTCCAGGAAATTCGGCAGTCAATGTATTGTTTTGGCTATTGACGCCAAGAAGATAGGAGACGGTTGGGAAGTGTTTATTAATGGAGGCAGGACTCCTACGGGTTCAGACGCTATTCAATGGGCTAAAAAGGGCGTTGGGCTCGGCGCTGGCGAGATTCTCTTAACGAGCATGGATTATGATGGAACTAAAGATGGTTATGATTTGGGTTTGACAGAGGCAATTTGCAAGGCTGTCAATGTTCCGGTTATTGCTTCGGGAGGAGCCGGAAAATTAGAGCATTTTTATGATTGTTTTTCCAGGACAGGAGCGCAGGCGGCCTTGGCCGCTTCGCTTTTTCATTACGGAGAGCTAACTGTAAAACAAGTAAAGGAATATTTGAGAGAGAAGGAGATATCGGTCAGGCTATGATTGCGAAAACCAAGGTAAGTTTAAATGATTTCAAATTCGATAAAAACGGTTTACTTCCTGCAGTTGTACAGGATTACAAAACCGGAGAAGTGTTAATGCTGGCGTATATGAACAAGGAATCGTTGCGCCGGACCATAAAAGGCGGAAAGACCTGTTTTTGGTCTCGCTCGCGTAAAGAGTATTGGGTAAAAGGAATGACCAGCGGCCATTTTCAATTCGTTAAGTTAATTGCTTATGATTGTGATTTGGATGCTCTCTTGATTAAGGTGCGTCAGGTGGGAGCGGCCTGTCATACGGGAAATAGGTCATGTTTTTATAGAAAGATATAGCGTGTAGTTAGTAGATAGCAGCTAGTAGGTAGGCTATCCTAAATACTATCTACTACCTGCTCTTACAATGCTCATTATGTATACACCTAATTTAGAAGATTTCTTGAAATTGGCCAAAAAAGGTAACGTGATCCCGGTCTATAAGGAGATCAACGCCGACTTGGATACTCCTGTCTCTGCCTTTTTGAAAATACGCAAAGGCGATTATGCTTTTCTTTTGGAATCCGTGGAAGGCCAGGAGAAAGTTGCCCGTTACTCATTTTTGGGAAGCATGCCCGGTTTAGTATTTAAATCCAAAGGCAGAAGTATCGAAATAAGCTGTCCTGCGCAGAAAATCGTCAGAAAATTCGTTACTAAAACCACTCCTGTTGATGAAATAAAAAAGATTATGCGGGATTTTAAGAGCGTTTCCGTCAAAGGCCTGCCGCGTTTTTGCGGAGGATTGGTTGGTTTCATAGGTTATGATACCGTAAGATTCTTCGAGGAACTTCCGGATAAAAACTCCGATGAGCTTAAGGTGCCGGATGCGGTTTTAGTTTTAGCGGATACGCTGCTTATTTTTGACCATGTGAACCATAATATAAAGATTGTGAGCAATGTTATTTTACCTAAAGGGAAGCTCTCATCTAAAAGAAAGGCCGAATTTTTTAATAAAGCTGTCAGGAAAATAGAGTCGATTCAGGCAGATTTCAATAAGGAATTCGTTGAGGCTAAAATTAAGGAAATCCCTCGGAAGATAAAGTTCAAGTCTAATTTCACAAAGAAGGGATTTGAAAGCGTGGTTAAAAAAGCCAAAGAATATATTAAAAAAGGCGATATTATCCAGGTGGTTCCTTCTCAAAGGTTCAGCTTTAAAACCAGCAAGGATCCTTTTGCGATATATCGTTCGTTGCGCAGCCTTAATCCGTCTCCTTATATGTATTTTTTGCAATTGAAGGATATGTATTTGGTCGGGGCATCTCCTGAAATGCTGGTACGCTGCGAAGATGGCATTATTGAAACCCGGCCTATTGCCGGAACCCGGCCGCGAGGGAAGACCGAGGAAGAGGATGATAAGCTGGCCAGAGAACTTATTAATGATAAAAAAGAGAGAGCTGAACATCTTATGCTGGTTGATTTGGGCAGAAACGATTTGGGCAGGGTTAGCCGCGTGGGGACGGTCAAAGTGGATGAATTTATGAGCGTAGAAAAATATTCGCATGTTATGCATTTAGTGAGCGGAGTAAAAGGAAGGCTTGACAATAGACGTTATGATATTTATGATGTATTGAAAGCGACATTCCCCGCGGGGACAGTTTCCGGCAGTCCCAAGA